>JAIOHO010001129.1 GCA_019912905.1 Anaerolineae bacterium | reverse complement strand
ACCAGTTGTACCTGGCGATTGAAAACATCGACCACAGCCGCACCAAAGCCCGCCATCCTCAGACCAACGGCATTTGCGAACGCTTCCACCGCACCATCCAGGACGAGTTTTACGCCATCGCCTTCCGCAAGAAAATCTATATCACTCTGGAGGAGTTGCAAACCGATCTGGATGAATGGGTCGAGCAGTACAATCGTGAGCGGACCCATACCGGCAAGTATTGCTTCGGGCGCACGCCCTTGCAGACTTTCCGTGAAACCAAACACTTGGCACAGGCCAAGCAATTGGATACGCTCTTTGAATGGCAAGAAATGAAGTCAGACATCCCCGACAACAACCCGCTAGAAGTTGTCGGTTAGGTCCCTTGCGTCAGTTGAAATCTTGTCTTTTACAGTTGATACAAAGAATTCCCCATTACCTATCTACCGTATCAATTAGCTTGAAATGCAGCGTAAATATTCTTATTGCCACGTGTTCGTTTCCTTGAAGATGGCAGTGACCAGCAAGGCACAACGCCTGGTCATCTCCTCAGAGCTGTAGAGTCTTCCCTGCTCAAGCCACCACGTAACGGCTTCGACCAGCATAGTAGCGACAAGATTTGCGGTAAACTCATCTGAGTCGGGATAAGTCGGTGGATTAGCAGCGGGCTGTCCGAGCGAAAGGCGCTGAAATCCTTTAACCAGATCAATCATCCTGGCACGCATCTTCAGCACAAACCAGGGGCTGCCTTTTCGCCCAAGCAGAGCGCGGTAGAGGCGTTCGTATTCTGCGATATGCTCAAAAAACCTCACCCAAATCTCCGGCGGATGTTCTGTACCGGGTTGTGATACCGCATCAAACAATGCCTGCATTGCTTCCGCGAAAATCTGTTCAACCAGGTCGAATTTATCCTGATAGTTGCGATAGAATGCAGCACGGCTGACCAGCGCACGCTCGGTAATTTCCCCTACAGTGAGCGCATCGAAGTTGCGCTCCTCAATCAACTCAACAAGTGCCTCCCGCAGCAGCTTTTGCGTTCGGCGTAACCGTAAATTTTTAACGGGCTGAGACAATTCACGCTCCTTGTCTCATATGAGACAAATCTCTGCCATTGAACGCTGTTTCTCTTGACCCAGACAACATAGACTAAAAGACGGAACAAGTAGATCCGTATGAGACACAGTGTCTCATTTCAATCGTCGTGTCAATAACAAGGAGTTAACCTCATGCACGCCTCCGAACGGCAGAAAACAATCTTTCTCGTGGTGATTTTCTCAGTTGTGGTAACAGCAGTGGCTTGGATCGCCCCGCTGTTAGGAGGTAGCCCAAGTTCACCGGGACTCGGTTTCATACTCTGGGCAACCGCTCCACTGCTCGTATCCTTATTGTTGCGTGCCATAACGCGCGACTGGTCTGACTTGGGGAGAAAACCCGCTATCAGACAAAACCTGATATGGTACATTGTCAGTCTGCTAGCATACCCGGTCACAATGGTGCTGGCGGCAATAAGCGGGGCTTTGACTTCGGTTTCTGCATTCACTGAGTTCTCGTTGGGGCAGTTTCTTCAAATTATGCTGACATCCCTACCATTCTTCTTCATTTTCGCCATTTTTGAAGAAGTTGGATGGCGCGGGTATCTAGCTCCTAAACTTGCTTCGCTTGGACTCAATCGCTACATCGCGGCGGCTCTGGTTGCCGTTGTATGGGCAAGCTGGCATCTGCCCTATATTCGTGACTTTACGTGGGACTACACTTCAGAAAGTCTAGTCATCTTCATTCCGCGCTTCTATCTGGCGACCTTCGCTTTCTCGTTAGTTTTTGGAGAGATCAGAAGCATTACGGGTACATTCTGGCCCGCCGTACTCATGCACGCCATCGGGAATGCGTTCGGGCATCCACTGGCTGCTGAATATGTGACCGTCGTAGAGGGTAAAGAGTATCTTGGCTCAGTTGGCAATGGTCTGTTCTTGCTTGCTTTCATGATTTTGCTGAGCATAGCCATCAACCGCTGGCGTGTGAGCCAAGCTAAGCCGTTAGCGGAAAGTGTTGAGCGAAATTGAGCCGGTCAGGATGATCGGGTTGGTTCTGGTTAAGGATGGTGTCGTCAATGGTGCGGATCAGATCGGTTATGGTGCGGTGTAAACAGTTAGCTGCGGCTAAGAATTTCAAGTGGAGCCAGAAGCGTTCAATCGCATTGAGGAAGGGACAATAGCGGGGTAGCCACACGACATACAGCCGCTCGGCAAACAAACTTAACGCCGCCATTGAAGCGCGACTGCGGTGATAGGAAGCATTATCCATCACGATGATGACCTTCACATCGGGATAGGCTTGCAACATAAGATACTCAATGAACTCGATGAAGCTGTCACCGTTTTTGCGATCTTTGGTCTGATGCCAGACCGTATCGTCGCGCCAGTTGTACGCGCCGAAGGTATGGGTGTAACGCGGTGAGCCTGGCGCAGGAATGGTTTTACGCTGACCGCGTTTCATCCAGCAGCGACGCAGGATCGGATGCAGGTTCACGCTCGTTTCATCCACAAAGAGGAGGACGAAGGCATCGTCTGCGAGGGACTTTTTTTCAACCACTCCAGGAAATCTTCGGCGGCTGCTTTGGCATCGGCATCCTGCAAATCGCTCAGATCGTGTTTGGGCTGGCGGTAGACATACTCCTGCTTACTCAGCAAAGCGCGAAAGCGCGTGTAGCTCAACAAGATGCCGGTTTGCTTTTCCAGATGTTTACGCAGTTTGTTGATCGTCCACACCGAGAAAGCGTAGCCCAATTCCCGTGCATCCGTGTCCAGAGCGCGTTCAACTTCAGCCAGGTAGTGGTCATCGGCTTTGGCTGGGCGCCCACTCTTGGCCCGGTTGGTTAAGCCGTTTATCCCCTCCGCCCGATAGCGCCGATGCCAGTTCCAGATCGTGCTGGGTGCAACCGCCAGCATCTCGGCGGCGGCTTCCGGCGCATGACCCAGGTGCAACAAACGGATGGCAATCGCCCGTTGGCGCACTTCCGCTTGGGCTGCGTGGTTGATCGCCCGTTCAATGTCTACCAAGTGTTCATCATTTAGGGTGAAGTCGATTAGTCTACTCATGCACCAATTGTACTTCGCTATTTTCTTTCAGCCAATGGCTTAGTGCAATGGTGTGCCTTCTCAGGAAACTCCCGACTGTTTCATCGCTGATGCGGTAGCCCAGATTCAGTAGTTCGCCTTCGGTTTTGCCATTCCCCCAGCCATTCCCTCTGGCTAAGCGCACCACCAATCGGTCAAGCACCTTGTCTGTGCGTGGCCTGCCTCGCCTCCCCCGCTTGTTGAACGCCCATTGGCGCCGCAGCATCTCGCGATGCCACTTGAATACAGGCTCGGGTTGGAATATCCGTATCACTCGTTTCATCTGCCTGGCTATTTGCCCGGCGCTTGCTTTCAGCTTATCTGCCAGCACAGCCATCGGCATCTTCTCTGCTCGTGAGACCCGCAGGGGCTTGTCCACCTTGCGTTGCATCCGCGCGAGTTGGCGCCGTAACAGCATTATCTCCAGGCTTTGTTCTTTTCAGATTGAACGCTGAGCATGATCAGTTTGAGAAGCACGGAGAGTATTTGTGAGACGATAAGCCAGCCCATGTCCCCCTATTTCCCGTAGCCGGACAAAGCGCCCATTCTACCGGCTGAATCAGAGATGAACTGGACTGATATGTGTCGGATGAAGTTCTTTTGGGGTATGAGGTCATACCTATCGTTAAGGACAGTTTTTGAGATGCCACGCAACATGAAGTTTCTTGGCTAATGTTTTTTAAGCCACCTATTCTTGTTCCAATATTAGAAGCCAGTCATTGCCCCGGCCTGAGGTCGGCGGGACATAGGTTTGGAAGGCTGCATTTACCGTTGTGTGATCATAATAGGTGCAGCCATAGCGCGGATCGAACCAGGCTTCCGTGGCTCGGCTGGATTTGAATACACGTTTGTCGATGGTGAATTGTTCACCTCGCGGCGAATAAATAAAGGCAAACGTTCCAATTCTTGACCTAGCAGCCCTGATTTTCGCGCCGCCACTGATGGGGCCATCCACAATCATATCCTGGGCAGGAATTAAGTCCTGATACGCGTGCGATTCGAACACACGCCGCACAAAGCCCATCTGAAACGCACCGGGTGTATCCAGTGAATTGTACCAGGGGATGTTTGCCCAAATGGCTGGCTTGCGTTCGGGGGTCCACATTTGCCAGACGCAGTTATGACCGTATGTATGACCGCAAGCCCCAGCCAGAAGCGCCCAATAAGCGGCCTGGCGACAGTCATAAGCATCGAAGCGATCGTAACGCGAAACCTCTCTGTAGTAAAAGCCGACCGGTATCATTTCGTAACGCGGCTCGCCATCCACGGTTGGCTTGGGCGGCTTAAGGATGTAGTCGTGTTCAATGAACAGCCCATTATCGTGGTCGTGTGCCCCATGCGAGGACTGGCACATGTTGAAATCCAGCCACTCCGCCTGGTGGAGCGCCTCCGCCGAGCGCCCTGGCCCGCGCGGATGAAAGGTGATCAAATGAGCGCCGCCATCGCCTTCTTTCAGCCCAAAGGCCATCGCTTCTATTATGGCGTGTTCTTCCTCGTTTTCTACGAAATTATCGCCACCCAGTATCCAGATAATGGCGTTATCCCGATACCGTTCTCCAAGAAATCGCCCATAGTTGCGGGCATTCTCCGCGTTGAAGATGGCATTTTCATTGCCACCAGCCTGTTTCCAGCTTGATCCCCAGGTGGGCAGCATCCCAATGAACAGCCCCAATTCCCCGGCCATTTTGACGATGGCATCCACGTGGCGAAAATAGCTTTCGTTGGGTTTGCTGGCGTCACGGTCGATCAACGGAAGGTCGCCATTAGCATTAGGAACATCGGTCCCGCCCAGTTCAGCCAGGGCGACAGCCTGAATGACCGTAAATCCTTTGGCAGCGCGATTGCTCAGATAGAATTGAGCCTCTTCACGGTTCAGGCGATGAAACAATTCCCAGGCGGTATCCCCCAGGTAGAAAAACGGTGTGCCGTCATCAAATTCAAGGTAGCGTTGATTGGTTGCTACCCGGAGCTGGCCCAGCTTGTTGTTGAATTTGGTTGATTCCATAGCCTACTCCTTAGATAATATTAGGAAGCAGCGAAGATCGGAACGATCGATATCTCCTGTCACTAGCTCTTTGCCCTCACTAATTTAGAGCGACGCATCATTCCGCTTTGCGTCGTAACAGCAGCACCCAGTCGCCAGCATCCGGTGCTATAAGTGTCTGCATTCCTGCTGATACATCCGATCCTTTACGCCAAAGCCCCGTCCGTGGATCATACCACCGTGCTGCAAAGTCACCATTTACATTGATTGTTACATCGGTGACGCCTTCGCTTACATCGTCTTTGTCAGGTTCGTCACCGTTTGGATTGGCAATATAAATAATTGCGGTGTCATTTGAGCGCGCACATTTTCGATGCGTAGGGCGATCTCCCACAAAGGCATCATCCGGCTCAAAGCCAACCAGGGTTAGCCCGGTGTCATTGAAAAACACATGCAGATTGCGAAAATCCTGGAAACCTTCCAGCTTGCCTGCACGGGCAGCATCATAATAACCTTGCATCCCATTCAGCTTGCCATCATAGGCTTCAAAGGTCACGGTCCCACAGTAAGTGGTGTGTCCGCCGGAAAGTAAACTCGCCCACATCAAGCGCCTGAAAAAATAACGTGGATGTTCCGGTGGACGATAATGTTCGTAACGATCTTCATCGTTGATAACCGGCACCTTCGCTCTGGCTCGATAGTCGAGAATCAACTGCCCGTGTATCTGGTCAAGGTCTTCAAGTGTAACAATATCCGACCATCCGGCATCGCAAAACGAATAGCCGCTCCAGCGACACTGATGATTGGTCAACAAGCTCCCCCAGGGTTCCCGGGCTGCCATATCCCTGGCGATGCGGTCAATCGTCGATTCATGCACTTTGCGATCCGACAATTCTTCGTCGTCCGGGATGATTTTGCGATCGTTGGACACACACCAAAGCACATTGGGAAAAGCCGAGAAGCGTGCCTGGGCATAGCGGGCGACCCACTGCGAGAGTGTATCGGTCTCATAG
>JAIOHO010001128.1 GCA_019912905.1 Anaerolineae bacterium | reverse complement strand
AGTTCCTGCTCGCTGAAGACGTGAGGCCGGTCCGACCCGATAAACAGGATGCCGATTTTGCGCTGTCCGGCGTGCAGCGGCACCAGGGTCAGCGCCCGGATGCGCTCCGCCCGGATGAGCGAACGCACGAAAGGGTCGAGCTGGGCAATAAACTCGCCTACCTCGCGCACAAACACCAGCGTCTCGCGCGTATCGAGCTGGTGCAAATATTCGGGGTAGTCCTTTAAATAAATTTTGGTGCCCAGGGCGATCGCGCCGCCCCGCCGCCGCGACCACGATCCCGCCATTTCCAGATAATCGAAAGGGCCGTTGGGCCGATCTTCGCTGACCGGGCCGTAGAGCAGGATGGCACAACTGGTGATGTGGGCGTCGAATAAGCGCTCGCGCAGCACGTCGATAATCTGCTGGGGCGAGGGATTATCCATAATCGTCTGGGCAGTGAGGACGATCAACTGCGAAATGATAATATTCTGGGTCAGGGCGTCGTAGAGATAGAGATTCTCCAGGACGATGCGCACCAGGCTGATCAGTTCGGCTAACTGGTCGATGGCGTCAAAGGTGAAGGCGTCCGGCTCATGGGCGAACAGAGCCAACACCCCGATGATGATGTCCTGCACCTGAAGCGGCACGATCAGCCCTGACGCGAAGCCCGTATCGCTCAGGGCATCCCCGGTCAGCAGTTGCGGCGTGGGGTCCTGATCGCTGAGCGACTGAGCCATCTGGCGCTGGAGCGCCGAGCGAATCGACGGGGCCAGTTCTGCCGGGTGGTCCGCCAGCCGCTCAAGCTGCCTGGATTCGCGCCGATAACCGCACACACAGACCTGATCTGCGTGAAATTCGCCGGTGATCAGCCTGAGAATATAACGCAGGGTTTGGGTCGGGCTGGACTGGCGGAGGATGGGTGGCGCGGGTGAGTCAGTAGCCATCGCTCAATCGATCAATCTTCTGAAGCACCCTCATGATTGAGAGGACTCCCGGGCTGTGCTTCCTGCGGGCGAATGGTAAACATATAGCCGATGCCGCGTTCGGTTCGGATGTAATGTGGGTGATGCGAATCCGATTCGAGCTTGCGGCGCAGGCGGTGCATGTGGACCCGCAGTGTATCTTCGCCGACATCTTCCGAGGGCCATACTCGCGCGATCAGCAGTCGGTTTTCGACCACACGCCCGGCGTTGCGCAGCAGCACATGCAGCAGAATCGACTCGGTTGGGGTCAGGCTGTAATGTTTGCCTGAGATCGTAATCCGGTTGTGGGCGAAGTCGATGCTCAGATGATCGTCCACGCGGATAATCGGCTGGCTGGCGTAATCCAGGCTGGGCATGCGCGACAGCACCGTCTGGACGCGCGCTTCCAGTTCGCGCAGGTCGAACGGCTTGACGATAAAATCGTCCGCATAACGCTTGAGGCCCTGGACGATGGTATCGGTATCGCTGGTGGAGGTGACGAAGATGATGGGCACATCTCCCATTGATTTGAGCCGGTTGCTCAGTTCGAAACCATGTGTCGTCGGC
>JAIOHO010001127.1 GCA_019912905.1 Anaerolineae bacterium | reverse complement strand
GGAACTCAGTCTGCCCGAACTCGAACGCCTGACCCGACGTTACGCTTCGGAGCTGATCCCCCTCATCAGCCCACATTCCGATATTCCCGCGCCGGATATGGGCACCAACGAGCAGGTCATGGCCTGGATTATGGACACCTACAGCATGACCGTCGGCTATTCGGTGCCTGCCATCGTCACCGGCAAGCCGATCATTATCGGCGGCAGTCAGGGCCGTACCGAAGCCACAGGCCGCGGGGTAATCATCACGATGATGGAAGCCCTCAAGCACGTCGGCCTGGGCAACCGGACCGAACTTTCGCTCATCATTCAGGGCTTCGGCAATGTCGGCTCGAACGCCGCGACTTATGCACAGGAACTGGGCTTCAAAGTCGTCGGAGTCAGCGACGTCATCGGCGGCATCTACAATCCGAAGGGGCTGGATATTCGCGCGGTCCGGGCCTTCAGCCGCGAACACGGCAGCGTCATCGACTACCCCGACGCCGAACAGGTCAGCAACGGTGAACTGCTGACCCTGCCCTGTGACGTGCTCATCCCCGCAGCGATGGAAGGCCAATTGACTGCTGCCAACGCGCCCTACATCCAGGCCGACCTGATCGTCGAAGGGGCGAACGGCCCAACCACGCCCGACGCCGACGATATTCTGAACGATCGCGGCCTCCTGGTCGTGCCGGATATTCTGGCGAATGCCGGTGGGGTTGTGGTGTCCTACTTCGAATGGGTGCAGGACCTTCAGGCCTTTTCCTGGGATAAAGAAGAAGTCTTCCGCCAGCTTCAACGCATTTTGACCCGCGCCTTCGACGATACGGTGCGCATGGCCGAACAGCAGCACGTCGATATGCGTATGGCGGCCCAGATGACCGCGATTACCCGTGTCGCCCAGGCCATGCAAACTCGTGGGTTCTATCCGTAAGCAACCCGTGTTCTCCTCCTAAGCAGATGGGCTGCCAGACGGTGGCCCATCTTGCGTTCAGCAATCTATCCAAAAAGCTGGCGGCATGCTGCCGGGCGTTGATCATTGTGGCGAGATACAAACGGGTTCGTGGGGAAGCACGCGACCTGCGGGATCACTCCCTGCGTCAGTTCTTTAGCAACCTTGCAGGTCCGTCTGTGTTACTGTATTCAAAATCTGAAGGCACGCTGCATGAAATTTTTCGAACAGATCATCGATCGGCTCGGGCATAAATCGTCAGATCCTGACCAAAGCCCGGTGCGACAACTGCTGGATGAAGGACAGCGCGCGGGGCACGAAGAACAGTATGAGCAGGCCCTGAGCAAGTTCGATCAGGCAGCCCACTTAGCCGAAGCGCATGGCGACCTGACGGCGCTGGCCGCGGTATCGCTGCATCAGGCCGAAGCCCTGATCGTACTGCGGCGCTGGTCTGAGGCGGAGAATCTGCTGCTGCGCCTGCGCCATAATTCCCAGATTCACAGCCAGCGCACGCAGCTTGCTTATACGCTGTGCGCCCTCGGCGCGCTGGAACAGGCTCGCGACAATTGGGACGAAGCGCGTAATTATTATGACCAGGCCCTCAAAGTTGCCAAAGCCGCCAACAGCCTGGGTGGAGAGGGCCGCGCCATGGCACATCTGGCCGACACCTATCTGCATGAACAGAATGCCAGTTATGCGGTCCACCTGCTGCGCGATGCGCTGCCCCGGCTGAATATGAGCGGCGACATCCAGTGGAACAGCTACTTTGTCGGTCAGCTTGGCAGCGGTTTAATCGAGACCGGCCACGAGGCAGAAGGTGAACGACTGCTCTACCGTGCCCTGCGCCTCGCCGAGCAGACCCGCGACCGCCGTCATGAGCGGCGTTGGGCCTTATGCCTGGCCGAACGGTCGGCGCGCAGCATGCGCTATGAGGAAGCACTGCGACTCTACCAGCAGGCGCTGCCGCTGTTTGGGGCCGACACACCGGAGAAAATCGAAATGCTGTGCGAGGCGGCGCGCATCTGCCTGTATCTGGCGAACGCCGACGCCGCGCTCGAATACGCGCATCAGGCTGCGGATGGTGCCCAGGCCGCTGCGGTGGAAACCGTGCTGCCGCTGGCCCGGGGCACCTATGGCATGGCGCTGCGGGCCAGCAGCCGCAGTGCAGAGGCCATCCCCTACCTGGAGCAAGCCGTCGAACAACTCGATTCGAGCGCGGACGCGGCCCCCCTGCGCCTGGAAATCATGCGCAACCTGGCGACCGCACGCGGGGAAACCGGGGCCACCGAAGCGGCGCTTGCCGTCTACGAACAGGTCCGCGAACTTACCCGCGACATGCCGCTAGAGCTGGCCCAGACTCACCTCGAAATGGGGCTGCTGTACGAACAGAAGCGCGACATGCAGAACGCCATCGAGCACTGGAAGGCCGCGCTGACCATTTATGAGGGCGAACATTATTATGCCCAGGCCGCCCGCCTGTACTGCGACATCGGCGGGGCGCGGCGCTTTCTCGGTCAGGGCAAACGGGCCTTAAAAGAATACGAGCAGGCCCTGATGATGCTCAGTTCCGTCAATGACTGGGCCACACGCGGCGTGGTGGTCTCGAACGCAGCCATCGCCTACAGTGACCTGGGCGACACAGAGTCCGCAGAGGCATTTTTCAACGAGGCCATCGAGATCGCCAACCGGCTGGAAGATTACGCTGCCGAAGCGACCCGCCGGGGCAATTACGGCTGGTTCCTGCTGTCCACAGGCCGCCCCCAGCGGGCCATCGTCACGCTGGAACAGGCACTGCGCCTGAGCGAACAGCAGGGTCTGGTGCTGCAAATTGCCATTCAGACAGACAATATCGGCCTCGCTTACGATGCGATGGGCGAACACAACCGGGCCTCAGCCTATCATCAGAGTGCGCTGGAGAGGATCACCCACCTGAGCAGCCCGCACTGGCAGGGTATGATGCAGATCAATCAGGCAGGCAGCCTGATGCAGCTTGGGCAGGAGGACGAAGCGCGCTCCCTGCTCCAGCAGGCCCTCGCCACGGGTCGCCAGGAAACCGATGTGCACGTGATTGCGCGCGCGCTGATCGGACTGGCGCGGTTGGTGCTGGCAAATGCGGAATTTCAGCAGTGCGCCGATTACCTCCAGGAGGCCATCCAGTTGGCCCGCCGGGCTGACATGCGCCGCCAACTGGCTGAGGCGCTGCAAATTCACAGTGAGCAGCAGGCCGCCCTCAACGAAACCGAACGCTCGCTGAGCCTGTGGGACGAAGCGCAGAAACTGTATGACATCCTCCAGATGCCGCAGGCCAACCTCGAACCGGACTGGCTTAAAGATCAGCCGGTCGAACCCTGAGTTCCCGTTTCGAGCCCTCGTCATCGAACCCCAGCAAATCAAAACGGAGTGCAGCATGTGCACCCCGTCATGAGCGTAATGGCTGGGACTAGCGAACTACATCTGGGGGAAGTTGGCCGCGCCGATGGTATTCCCGTCGGGGTCCTGAAACAAGGCGATGGTTCCCATATCGCCCACGGCCATCTCGGTTTGCAGGACTTTACCACCGGCTGCCTCGACTTTCGCCAGGATGGTCGGTATGTCGTCGGTACCCACATAAGGAACCGCTCCGGTGGGCATCGTACCGGGATTCAGACCCACCCCCATCC
>JAIOHO010001126.1 GCA_019912905.1 Anaerolineae bacterium | reverse complement strand
CTTCACTAGAATAGAGCTTTATTGACAATGATAAATCTATATTAACAGAAAGACCCAATCTGAATGGAATGGAGAAAGCATCTCCCGCCCGATTGCCCACCACAAGACGCCGTACCAACAAATGGGATTGTCTATCGTCTGGGAAATAGAGCAAGCTTTGACGAAAGAGACTTTTTATCGAAGCGGGAAATTTATCCGAATAGGCACTGGGACGGTGTTACAGAATGCGAAGCATGTGGTGTCTCGGTGTACACCGAATTAGAGGGAATTCGTCGCCTGCTGCGACGGATACCCGGTAAAAGACGTAAAAAGGTATTAGAGGGTCATTTGAAGCCGATTCACGGTAAGATGAAAAATACGCCGAGTAGCTTGCATAGATCCCACCATACTTGGTGGATTCCGGTCGATATTAGACCTTGGGAGTTTTTCAAGATTATTAAGTTCGCGAACGAAGATTAGCATGGGCGCGCTACCTACTAACACCCTATTAGGAAAGCTGGAGATACTAGAGATTTATGAGTATTTTGACGAGCCTCTGCTTTTTGTCTGTCAAAATGCGTCGGCGCAACTTTACCTTGCGGTGCTGGAAGATGAGGATGATGATTCCAAAACATGGTTGTATGCGGGGCTGTCACCGACCCGTCTCCAGCAAGTGCGCTCAGGTGGAGTTGATCTATACAATGCATTCAGGCACGCTGAAGATGGTTTTGTTTTTGTTGTGAAAATATATGATGATGATCACAAACTGCCGGAATTAAGCCTCTTGTCTACAGAGGATTTGCGTGATGATCAATTGCCTGAACTTAGCGAAGCTTTGAGCTTGCAAACAGCCACACTTGAAAGGAAAGATATCTCCGTTGAGCGTCGTGCAGAACAGCTATATAGAGAGTACATCGAACTTGCGCTAAATTTTCCTGAGCAAAATCGTACCGAAGCACCAATCCTAGTATTAAGCGACATCATGCGCTATTTGCAGGATACACTAATCTCTATTGGTCATACAATTGGTGATCTGTACCGCGAAACGAAGAACCCATCAAAAGACTTGATCAGTCGGATGGAACTTTCGTTGCTCGATGTGAGCGCAGGATCATTTAAGCTTGAGATGGCGTCCTCTCAACGGGCTGACATGTTTGGCGATTCGTTGTTGGGTGATGCACTTGAGGGTCTCCGGCAGTTGATTGCAATTGGTGGAGATGAACAAGGACTTGAAGCAGTATTCAGCAACTACAAACCAAGTGTCCCAAATGATTATCTAAAGCTGCTGCGGGCAATCAAGAACTCCCGTATTAACAACGCTCAGCTGAAATGGGCTTCGGCCAATGGTCAAAAAGTGGGGGAAGCCGAGTTCCTTTTGCCAATGGTTATCTCGACGATTGACGTTATTGAGCAGATGGTCATAACGGAAACCACATTCATAGAAGTGATAGGAAGACTCACTGGTGCGTTTACAGATAGAGAGTTCGAAATCGCAACGCGAGAGGAAGTATATTCCGGCAGGCTGGATATGGAAGCTTTGAGCATTGAAGCGTCGGAAGTAATCAATAATGCGACTTTGGGAAACAGATACAGAGTTCAGCTTCGTGTGCAAGTTACGCGCCGTATTGCTACTAACGAAACAACGACAAAGTATTTTCTAGTCGATGTAGAATCAACCGATTTCTAAACCGTAAATCCTTTGCCCTCAATCTTAGCTGCCTAAAAATGTCTCGCGCATCGAGCTTGCCTATAACTGCCCGCGATGCTCCTGGTGTGATTCTCCCGTGAATCTGACATTCGTCAGACTTTTGAATGACCTCTCCCACTTGGAACAGGCGTATAGTAAACAATGGTTCTTTATCCAGGAAGTTTGGAAAGGAGTCTGACATGGATACAGTCCAGGACTTCTTGCGACATGAACTCGACATGGTGGATCGGTCTATCCAGCAGATGGAAGACGCCATTCATGCGGACCCCTCGGCCAATGGACGTCACGCCGGGATGAAGGCTATGCTGCGGGTGCAGCAGCAGCATCACGACATTCTGGAACGGCTGGCGGCAGAGGCGCAGGATCTGCCCCAGGCCCTGGAGATCTGTCAACTGCTGCTGATGGTCAGCTCCCGGGCGCACGCCCGCGCGACCGAGGAGGGTGGGGTGTGTAACGCTCGTTCGGCGGATGCCTGGTGGAATACGCTTAACCAGATGGAATACCTGGCCGGCCTGGGCCGCCAGATGCAGGCCGTGATGAAACACGCGCACGCGCAGCATGGACACGTCAACGGGAAAGGGCCGTCGCCGCACGGGTGATGCCGCCCCATCCCACAGCGCCAGGGCGAAGCCGCTGCCCCGCCCTGGCCCTGAGTCTCACTCAACAGGTGTAAAGGTATACTCGGTCACCCCTTCACCCACGACGATCTGAAGGCTGCCGGATTCGCTGTCCTCAAAGCGGAATTTCAGCCATGGCAGCGGCGGATCGATCGCCATATAGTAGTCGATGACGTCGGGTTCATCTTCCTTCATCACCGGCAGCAGTGCTGTGCGGAATTCCCCCACATCCGCCATCAGCTTGCCATCTTCCAGTGCAACCATCAGGGTGCCCAGGGCATCGCTGGCATAGGTGCCGCTGTAGGCCCGCACGACGTCTGCATCCACGTGATCCTGAAGCGTCTTCGGCGCTTGGATGAGCTGGCCGAGCTGATCGATGACATATTGCAGAATTTCCTGATCACGCGCCGCATCGACATCGTCAAACACGAGGTCGAACAGGCGGGCGCGCACCAGCGCGTTGAAGGTGTTCGACGCCTGGGCATTGGTCAGCACGACCATCCCCAGACCGGAATCGGGCAGAAAGGCGACATCGGATGTAAAGCCGAGCGTATTGCCGCCGTGTTCGATCAGCGGTAGCTTCTTGTAGGTCTCGACGAACCAGCCCAAGCCGTAGGACGCCTCGGCGGAAACCGCTACCTGCGGTTCACGGGTGACCCGCAGATTCTTTTCCGACACAACCCGCGTCCCATCGGCGGCCACGCCCGTGTTCAACTGCATGATCAGATAGTTCGCCATGTCGCTGACGGTGGACCAGTGCCCGCCTGCCGGAGCGACCGGGATCAGCAGCTTTTCGACATCGAGGGACAGCGGGGCGTACTCGAAGCCCAGGTGCAGGGCGTGCGGGGTGGCGTACTGGCCGCGCGCCAGCACATCGCTGAAATACAGCGTGGTATCCGGCATCCCGACTGGATCGAGCACGCGGTCGCGCAGCAGGGCGGCATAACTGTCGAACAGGTCGCCCCAGGTGCCGCCGCCTGCGATCGTGGCGATATAACCGCCGGTCCCGACCATCTGATTGCTGTACTGGAAGGCTTCGCCGAAGTCGGTGAAGACCTCGAAGGTGGACAGCGACTCGACGATGTCCTCGGCGGACAGGTCGCTGGAATTGAAGATCAGTTCGTAGTCGCGGCGCGGCACGCCCGTGCAGGCGCACACCAGCGTTTGCATGGTGATCTGCGGAGTCAGTTCCGGGTCGGCCATCGTGAACGTGGGCAGAATAGCCACTGCCGGTTCATCCCACTGCATCAGGCCGGCATCTACCAGCGCTGCCATCATGGTCGTCGTCAGCGATTTACCGCTGGAGCCGATCATCATCTGCGTGTCGGTGGTCATCGGCGCATCGGTGCCCAGTTCGCGCACGCCGTAAGCCTGGGTATAGACGATCTGGCCGTCCTGCACGATGGCGAGGACTGCGCCGGGGACCTTAAACTGCGGCATCAATTCCTGAACATAAGCGTCCAGCGCGTCGGTGATGTCCGCATCGACCGCGTGGGGCGTCTTCCCGGTCAGATCATGAGTCGGCGTGCCGGTGATGGTGTAACCGCTGGCGATCACGTTAATCTGCGCGTTACGTTTCTGAATGTCGATCAGCGACCCCTCGAACAGCAGCAGATAGACCTGATCGCCGACCGTCTGGGCCAGACCCTGGTAGAGGGTGTCGTCCGTGCCGCGTTTGTAGTTGATGACAAGCGTCGAGTCGACCGGGGGCTGCGAGGGCGGTTCCTGGGTCGAATCAATTTCGACGTCAAAATCCGGGTTGACCAGCGACCATGCTTGGACGACGGTGGCCGCAGCGTCCTCTGCCAGGGGCAGCACCAGGAAATGAAGCTGGATCGTCCCTTCCGGCGAGAGAACTGTGACGTAATTCTCGATTTCCTCGACCGTCCAGTTGGCCGGGACCGGCAGGCTGTAGCGGCCCTGGGGATCTTCATAGGTGGTGGTCTCCTGCGCGGCCACCCCGCCGACCGCGAGAATCCACAATGCTGCCAGCGCCAGCGTGCGAAGCAGTATTTTTAACATGACTGAATCCTTTCATGCATATTTCAAAACTCATGGGGTATACGCATGAAAGGCGCGTGCCGTTGCGTTTTTGAAATGGGATTACGGCTCCTGAACGGCCATGCGATACAGCGATTGAACCTCATCCACGCTGGTCACGCAGATTTGCAGGTCTTTGAGCAGGCCATCGT
>JAIOHO010001125.1 GCA_019912905.1 Anaerolineae bacterium | reverse complement strand
GCCTCCAGGACGTGCCGACCGCGCTGCTGGAGGCCGGACAGGTAAATCACGATGGTCCCACCCATCCCCCACAGACCCATCATAATCAGGGCAGGCTTGGCCCAGTTCGGGTCCCGAAACCAGTTTGGCCCCATGATGCCGACCTGACCCAGAAGCGTGTTCACCACCCCACTGCTTGGATTCAGAATCCAGATCCACAGCAGCGCGCTGGCGACCGTGGGCACAATCGACGGCATGAAGTAAAGCACCCGATAGATGGACTGCCCACGCACCTTCAGGTTGAGCAGGGTTGCACAGATAAAGGACAGAAACAGGGTCAGTGGGACGCCAATCACCACCAGATAGAGCGTGTTGGACAGGGCTGTCCAGAACAGCTTGTCGTTGAACAGCTCGACGTAATTTCCCAGGCCGATCCACTCCGGCGCTTTTCGAATATGGAATTCCGTAAAGCTGTAATAGAGCGAGGCCACCATCGGGTACAGCGTAAACACCAGAAAGCCGATAATCCAGGGCGAAATAAACAACAGGCCGGTGACAAACTTACGGCGGCGCATATCACTCCAACCGGAATTTTGTCTGCCAGGCTGGACCGCACGAGACATGTCCATAGGAAACCTCGAAACATCTACAAACCTCCCCCCCACCCACAGGCAGGAGGGAGGTCCATCGAGTCAACCGGGTGAAGCGTCGGTGTGATTACTGCGCTGCGTCAAGTTTGGGCTGTAACTGTGCCTGTGCCTCCTCAAGCAGCGGCATGGGGTCCGCGCCCGCATGCAGCACCTGCTCTTCGATCTGGCCGAGCGCGGTGTTGACCTCGCTGTTGATGGCAGTGTAGATGCCCGTGGTGGCGTTCGGATCATTCATCAGGTTCAGGAATGTCTCGAACTTGGCATTCTCGTGGAAACGCGGATCTGCCGCGGCTGCCCCGGTCGTCGGCAGGTTGTAATTGGCAACCATTTCATCGGCCAGGGTTTCCGACGACATCATCCAGGCCAGCAGGTCGGCAGCGGCTTGTGGATTGGCGACGCCGCTGGGGATCATGGCGACCGAGCCTTCCAGCACGCTGGTGTTCTGGCGCTCAGGATGATCGGTCGGATAGGGGAACGGGGCGACCCCGTAATACAATTCCGGCTTGAACTGCTGGATGAAGTTCGGGCCGGTCTGCCATTCGCCATCGACCATCATGGCAATCTTACCGGCATAGAAGCCCTGGTCAGGGGACATGTAGCCGCCCAGGGCCGACGTAAATCTCAGCACCTGATCGACGCCATATTTCGAATAGAACTGCTGCTGCCACAGCAGCGCATCGACCACCGGCTGCGAGGTCAACTGCAACTGCGTGCCGTCTTCGTTGTACCAGTAGCCACCGAACATCCGGGTGTAGAGGCTGAGGTGGGACCAGGAGAAGTCCGGGATAAAACCAAGCTGGCTCACCGTGCCATCCGCTTCGACCACCGTCAGTTTGTCGGCAAATTCAACCAATTCCTCTAAAGTCTGCGGGGGAGTCTCAGGGTCCAGTCCCGCATCCTCAAACAGGTCTTTATTCCAGAACAGGGCATAGGTATCCGTGCCCCAGGGCAGGCAGTAATAGGTCCCCTGATAGCTGCACTGCCCCAATGGAGCCGGGAAGATATCATCCATATTGAGGTCGGTCCCCGCGAGGAGATCATCCAGCGGCGCCACCAGTTCCTCGCGCGCCCACGACCCCACATTATCCGGGCCGCCAGTCACCAGAATATCGGGAGGTTCGCTCCCGGATAAACCGGCGATGACCTTGTCATCATCCACAGGAGCATTGACTTCCACGGTAACGCCGTGCATTTCGCCGTAGCGGTTGAACAGTTCCTGCAATTGGGCGGGGTTATCGCCCCAGGTAATCCAGACTTTTAAGGTGGTGGGTTCCTGAACCGCCGCCGCAGGCACTGCGACCGCCAGTAGCAGGCTCAGGCCGATCCAGACAGGTAAAAAGGTAAACGCCTTACGCAGTTTCACGTTGCAATCCTCCAAAGCCATGATTTGCCCATGAATGGGTCGCCGGACGAACACGTGATTCCTTTGCAAACCGGGGGTAAACCATCCTGCAAAAGCATCACCTCCCCTCATGAACGCTCATTAAGTCGTCAAAATGCTGCAATCTTTTCACTACCTGGCTCTGGTGGCAGGAGTTACAAATCATTTTAGCCCGTTTATAAGACCGCCACCAACAGTTCCGTAGAGCAGAACTCGACAATTTTTTCGCCGATGGGCTGGGACCTGTGACCAAAAGTTGAGTTCAACGTCCCGCACACTGCTCTAATCGGCATCGGACTGTGCGTCATTCATGATATTCGGCCAGTAAACGCCGGATTTCCGCAGCGGCCCCAGGGTCCTGCGACAGGCGTTCCTGGATTTTCCTGAGCGCGCTGACGGCATCATCCACGCCTTCCCGACTGCTCCGAAAGATACTTTCGCCGAACCAGACGGCCTCGTGCTCACAGGCGCGCACCGCTTCCGGCAGGCTCATCCCTTCAAATTGAAATTTATCCGGGAACGCGGAAGGAACGGCCAGCTTCGAAAGGTGCGGCTGGAACAATTCATAACGGTTCATGGCTTCGTAGCCTTCCCAGTTGGGAATGCCT
Source organism: Anaerolineae bacterium (assembly GCA_019912905.1). GTDB lineage: Bacteria > Chloroflexota > Anaerolineae > Aggregatilineales > Phototrophicaceae. The sequence continues at coordinate 1,390 of JAIOHO010001125.1, read as the reverse complement.
TCCATATGCAGCGCGGCACATACGACGTCGTGATCTGCGCCGAAGGTTTCTGGGTCAATCGCAAACACATAGCAGTAGAACGAACGCGTGGTATGGCGGGGGTCACGCGGCAGCACGCGCACGCCGGATACTTCGCTGAGCGCTTCATCCATATAGGCCGCCAGTTCTTCGCGCTGTTTGGCCTGGGCAGGAAATCGTTCGATGGCGACGTTCAGCAGCGCGGCCTGAAGCTCGCTCACCCGGTAATTCGCGCCCATCGTGAACATCGTGCCATCGGGATCATGCGGGCGGCCACAGTCAATCAGGCTCATGGCACGATAGGCCATTTCCTGATCGCGGCAAATGAGCAGACCCCCCTCCCCTGCCGTCATGGTCTTGGAGGACTGCATACTGAAGGAGCCAAAATGCCCGATAGTCCCCGCGCCCTGCCCGCGCCATTTCGCGCCATGCGCATGGGCGCAGTCTTCGACCACGATGAGATTATATTTTTCCGCCAGCGCCATGATCGCATCCATATCGGCCATCTGTGCGCCGAGATGCACCGGGATAATGGCGCGCGTCCGCTCGGTGATGGCGGCTTCGGCAGCTTTGGGGTCGATACAGTAAGTATGGGGGTCAATATCGACGATGATCGGGATCGCCCCGGCAGCCATCGGTGCCGCTGCCGTCGCCTGGAAGGTGTAGGCCGGTACCAGCACTTCATCCCCCCAACCGACCTCTGCCGCACGCAGGGCGATTTCCATGGTGACCGTGCCGTTCATCATCAGCACGCCGTAATTGCCGCCCTGCATTTCCAGAAAAGAATCGATGAACCGTTTAGTTTCAACGCCTGGATAGGGATACCCCCCCCAGTGACCTGACCGCACGACGCGGGTCACTGCCTCGATGTCCCGCTCATCGTAGACCGGCCAGGAAGGATACTTCTCCTCGCGTGTCTTCTCGCCGCCCAGGATCGCAAGTTCAGCCATGAATTTTCTCTCCTCATGCAAAAGTCTGCTGTGCCGGAAGATCGATTCAATCCGGCATCAAAATTCAACCCGTATTCCCCCGGCTGGCAGCGGCAGCCAGGCGTCGTTCGCCTGTCTCGATGATCCGGTCACGCAGCGGGCGAAAATCCAGCCCAGCCTGCTCCATCGCCAGCATAACCGCGCCGGTCACCGGCGGGGCGGCCAGATGGACAAACCGGGCCTGGGGTGCCAGTTCCCATACGATCGGGCGCATGGCTTCCAGGATCAGCGGGCTGCCGTGGTAGATGCTGCCGGACAGCACCACCTCAAACGCCAACTGCTCGATGCCCAACTGCCGGATAATGCCGCAGGCCAGGTCGCCCAGGCCCTCACCAATCCAGCGAATTGCGTCGATAGCGACTGCATCCCCGGCTTGTGCGGCG
>JAIOHO010001124.1 GCA_019912905.1 Anaerolineae bacterium | reverse complement strand
GTCCAGATCATCCACCAGGGCAAAGGTCTCCATATCGAAGTGGCGGGCATGCTCAAGGACGAGATGACGGCTGCTGGTGGTCCAGTGGGTCAGCTGCCGCTGTAAATGCCGGCCTTCTTCGGTCTGGCGAATCGAGTCGGGCAGGATGAAGTCGCAGCCTGAATCGATCTGGAGGATGAACTGCTGCCCGCGCTGACAGGCCCCCAGCGCCGCCCAGCCCGCTTCGGTCAGGCTGGTAAATGCTGGCGACAGGGTGTTGATGACCATGACGATGGTCTCGCAGTGCGCCATATAGTCTGCCTCGCGGTCCCCCAGTTCCTGATACCATTCGCCGGTCGGCGAAGCGGGATGATAATAACTGACCCCCAGTTCTTCAAGCACGGGAATGACAGACGCCTCACGCCAGCCACCTTGCATGGACCCGAACAGGACCACCTGCGGATACCCCCCCATGATTTCCCCTCCCGCCTGATAACGATAGAATGCACATGGTATACCGGCGCGCCGGATTCGGCAAAACGCGGCGCACAGCCCAGTCAGTTGAGTTGATACACAAATCCTGAGCCGCCCAGATACAGGCCGCCGTCGAGATTGACGCACAACCCACCCGCATAGACGTAAGGCTCGGTCGCTTCCTGTCGGGTGATTTTGCTGATGGGGGTGTGGCCGTGGATCAACTGGCGGCAGCCGAACATCTTCAGAAACAGGGCCGCGCGTTCGACCGCATCCGGCCCCAGAAAAGCCCGGTGTTCGCCGAAGTCATCCAGCACGCGCATCCAGCGGTTGGCGTCGCCTTCGCTCAGCAGGCGCTGAAAAAAAGCGTTGACCTCCGCAATCGTGTCGCCATAACGCTGGTAGAGGGTGGCATCGGCATGAACCAGCAGTTTATCCTCCACGCAGGCCATCGCGGGCAGATGCGCCAGCCAGACCGCGTGCCGCCCGTTCATCCGGGCCAGGTCTTCCGGCACACCGCCGCTGTGCAGCCATTCCGCCGTGAAAAAATCGACCATTTCAATGGGAAATTCCTGAGGAGATGCAGGGAGGTTGATGAACAACGAGCGGCACTGTCCGAAGCGGTAGGCCGCCAGCAGCAGCAGGTCATGATTGCCCAGCAGCGCCTGAACCAGCCCGCCCGCGCGAACCGCCTGGTTTTGCAGGCGCATGACCAGTTCGATGGCATCGATACCGCTCGGGCCACGATCGACGAAGTCGCCCATGAACCACACCCGGGCGTCACCGGCATTCCAGCGCAGACTCTCGTCCACCAGACCGGCGTCGTGGAGTAAACTCACCAGCTTGTCGTACTGGCCGTGAATATCCCCGATAGCATAGACTGCGCTCATGTTGGACTCTGCAAACCAACCATCGCACGCAAAGACCTTGAGGCTGCAAAATCGCACAGGGCGAGGCTGCGAACCTTCAGGTCTTTGCGCATCAATCCGGCAGTGACCGGATCAGCTACTTGGCGTAATCGACCGCGCGGGTTTCGCGAATCACCTGCACCTTGATCTGGCCGGGATACTGCATCGATTCTTCGATCTTCTTGGCGACATTACGCGCCAGCCGCAGCGCTTCCAGGTCATCCACGACTTCGGGCCGGATGATAATGCGCACCTCGCGTCCGGCTTGAAGGGCATAACTCTGTTCCACCCCATCAAAGCCGTTGGCGATCTCTTCCAGCATCTTCACGCGTTTAATGTACGTTTCCAGACTTTCGCGCCGTGCGCCGGGTCGTGCACCGGAAATTGCGTCCGCCGCTTCGACAATGTAGGCTTCGACACACTCCTGCTCGACCTCGTGGTGATGGCTGGCGATGCAGTTGACGACCCTGGCATTCACGCCGTAACGCTTCGCCAGTTCAGCCCCCAGCAGCGCATGCGTGCCTTCGACCTCATGATCGATGGCTTTACCGAGATCATGCAGCAGGCCGCCCGCTTTGGCGATGGTCACATCCGCGCCTAGCTCCGCCGCGATCATCCCCGCGATATGCGCAGTTTCGACGGCGTGAGCATGCTGATTCTGCCCATAGCTGGTGCGGAACTTGAGCTTGCCCAGCAGTTTGAGTATTTCCGGGTGCAGGCCAGGGACGCCAGTTTCATAGGCTGCCCGCTCGCCTTCTTCGCGGATGATGGTTTCCACTTCTGCTGTGGCATCTTCCACCAGCTTTTCGATGCGCGCCGGGTGAATGCGACCATCCGTCACCAGCTTCGCCATCGCCCGCCGGGCCACCTCGCGCCGCACCGGGTTAAAGCTGCTGATGGTCACGGCTTCGGGGGTGTCATCGACCACAACATCGACACCAGTCGCCAGCTCGAAGGCACGGATATTGCGCCCATTGCGGCCAATGATGCGGCCTTTCATATCATCCGACGGCAGCGGCACCACACTCACCGCAATTTCACTGACATGCTCGCTCGCCAGCCGCTGGACTGCCAGCGAAATGACGTTGCGCGCGCGGTTGTCCGCCTCTTCACGGGCTTCTGCCTCGACCTGCCGGATGATGCGGGCCATATCGTTGCGGGCATCCTGCTCGGCAGCCGCCAGCAACTCGGCCTTGGCCTCGTCGATGGTCATCTGCGCCACGCGCTCCAGCTCGATGCGGCGTTCTTCTTCCAGTTTGGTCAGGTCATTCTGCTGCTTATCCATCCGGCTCTGGCGCTTGTTGAGATTCTGCTCGCGCAGTTCCAGTTTCTCGACTCGTTTGTCCAACGACTCGCGCCGGCCTTGCAGCCGTTCATCCTCTCGATCCAGTTCACGGCGGCGGCGAATGGCGTTTTCATCCGCTTCTTCAATCAGTTTTCTGGCTTTTTCCTCCGCATCTCGAGTCAGTTCCTTGGCCTGTTGGGTTGCGGTCTCCACAGTGGCCCGACTGTCCTGCTCAGCTTGTATACGCCAGTTGGTCGCCTGATTGTTCTGATAATTCCTGAGAGCTACCACGCCAATCGCTACCCCTATTCCCGCGCCGATTAAAAACACGACCAGGGCAGCACCGATTTCCATTCGCTCGTTACTCCTCGTCCGCTATAAAATAGTCCGGGTCTTCAAGTTCAATCTCTGCTATCAGTTGCTCGACCACGTCCCGAATCACGTCATAACCGAACCCGCGCCGCTGCAAGAACGGCCCCAGCTTGTTGCGAAAGGCCATGCGGCTCGTACTGCGGTAACGACGCACCTGAGCCTGTGCCGCGCGATAGGCTGCATCCTGCGCGTCCAGGTCGCTGAGCGCCGCGTTGATGTCGGCATTCGCGACCCCTTTCTCGCGCAGTTCATAGCGTAACGCGCGCGGGCTGAGCGGTTTGAACGTATTGCGATTCTCCACCCAGTAGCGGGCGAAGGCCCCATCGTCCACGTAGCCCAGACCTTTCAGGCGCTCGACTGCGGCGTCGATCACCACATCGGGGATCTGCTTATCGGCCAGGTTGCGGCGAATTTCAGCCACACTGCGGGGCCGGTACGACAGAAAGCGCACCGCCCGGTCTACCGCACGGCTGACGGCATCCTGGTCCTTCAACACGGCGATTTCGGCCTCGGTCAGTTCCTGACCTTTATGCAGCGCCGCCGCCATCATCACATCCAGGCTGAACGCATATTCGTGATCGAGATACACGTTCACGCGCTCTTTGTTTTTCTGCTGAATTTCCAGCGCCGTGATCGCCGCCATGACCTGATCCAAAAACAAACAACCGTGATTCAGGACAACCACGGTTGCGGACCATGCATTCATGAGATATGACGATGTGCTGCGTGTTGCCACGCCCTCAGATCAGTTTTCTGGGTGCGCTATCCGAGAATAGTGTGCCCTGAAGGGCCTTTAACTGGAATCGGTCATCGAGCTACACGCGATCCAAAACAGGTTCTACTGTCTTCATCATCATATCCGCCTGCATCCAGGCGGTTCTTGATTTCGCAACCATGGTTTTAACCACGGCAGCAGCTTATAGGCCACACCGCTGCCTGGTTGATAGCACTGGTGACAGTTCCATGTCGATAAAAACTATCACCATGAGAATATTATGAATCAGTATAGCACAAAGGGTGGATTGACGACAACCGGTTTTTCAAGCGCCGTCCGCCGCCCGCCGACATCCGCCTGGAATGCGGCAGGCATGAGGGTGATGATTGCCGCGGAATGCGGCCTCTCGACTTGAGACTATAGACGCCCTGCCTGCTTTTGTTACAATCAGGGATTGATCGGGGAAGCGACGGACAGATAGGCGCGGCATTGGCAGCAGCAAACACACGGCGGGTTCTGGTCACGGGCGGGGGGACATTCCTGGGCGATTATATCGCGGCGGCGCTGCTGGCCGAGGGTGCGGAGGTCACGCTGCTGGTGCGCCCCGGAGCCGAAGATAAACTCGGGCCGCTGGCGCAGCGCGTTCGCTGGGGGACCGCCGACATCTGGAACCCGGCCAGTCTGCGCGGGCGGGCGCGCGGCCAGCATACGGTCATCCACACCGTCGGCAGCATGAACGCGGACCCGGCCCAGGGTCTCAATCACAACTGGTTAAATTTCGTATCGGCGCGCAATGTCGCCAATATGTGCGTCAGCGATGGCTGCTCGCATCTGGTGCTGCTCAGCAGTGCGCGCGCGCCCTGGGTTCCCGGCCCGTACCTGCGCGCCAAGCGGGAAGCGGAATCCTACATCGAGCGGGTTGGCCTGAAAGCGACCGTGATCCGCGCGCCGGTGGTCTATGTGCGCGGTCAGCGGCGGCATCCCTTTTTCTGGCTGATGACGTTCCTGGGCAGTCTGCCGCTGGTGTCATGGGTCGGCTTCGGGCGGATTGCCCCGCTGCCGGTCGATATTCTGGCGCGGGGGGTGGCGCGCGTGGCGCTGGAGCCGCAGCCCGGCAAGACGATTTATTATCGCCGCGACCTGCGCCGCCGCTTGTCCGGCACCGAAGCGACCACGCCCTATCACATCACGGAAGACAATCTCCGACGCCAGCCGGGACCGCTCGATTTGCTCGACGATGACACACCGTTCGGCTGGACCCCACCGGGTGATTGACGCCACATTACATCTGATGCATCGAGTCGAGCGTCGTTTCCACGATTTCTGCGCCGCTGTCGCTGCGGCGATATGTGCGGATCGGCTTCAGGGTGAGGGTGTGGCCTTCCGCGGCAGTCCTCTGTGCCAGGTCGCGCAGTTCCACCACCCCGGCATAAATCTCGCTGGCTTCGTGATAGCCAAAACGGTAGCTGAGAAACTGCGGATGGCTGTCCAGGAAGGATAGAGCCGCCTCAGCCGCGTCTGCCACCGCCTGCGGGTCGTGGTCAAGCTGCCGGAGGGCCTGGACTGGCAGGTTCATGTTGCGGTCCATCACATCCAGAATGACCGGGGTGTGAAAAAAGCGCCCCAACCCGGCGGCATGCTGCACGGGCACGGCCTGTGCGCTGCCATCGTGCCCGTTGATGAAACCCTCGAAGTCGAATTGTTCGTCCTGAATCTGGTTCCAGTCGCGTTTTTCTTCGGCGGGGATCAGCGCCTGGACTTCGGCCATGATCGCGTTCGCCGCATCTTCCAGCGCTTCTTTGCGTGATTTGCCCACCACGCTGCCGGAAACCGGGGGCATCAGGGTGCCGACGTTCATGCTGATGCGCGGGCGCTTGAACTGGAAGATCGCCTGAAGTGCGCCGCGCATCCCGCCAAATCCCATCGGCAGCACCTGCGCATTGCTATGAAAGCTCAGCCAGGCCACCCCGGTACGCGCCCGCT
>JAIOHO010001123.1 GCA_019912905.1 Anaerolineae bacterium | reverse complement strand
AGGTGGGAGACTTCGAGGATTTGCCCGAACTGACGGCGGATACCCCGGCCCGCCCGGACATGCTGCCAAAAACCTGACGCCGCATAGAAAGGGAGTGTTTGACGCCCTCCCCGGTCATCACTTACTTCTGGCGGCAGCGCTTGCACACGGTCAATGTGTCACCGTCGCGCACGAGCGTGTACAGCAGTTTCACGCCGGTACGCTGGCACAGGGGACAGGTCCCCCGGCCACGATGAACCAGATGCCGGATGCCTTTGCCGCGATGGTGTTTTGCCATCATGTAACCTCATTCGAATCAGGTCAAAAGTGGGTGGAAAGACGATGGACGGACGTCCCCGGTCAATGGTCCCTGGCATGGTGCGGTTCATGATCAATTCCTTTCTTGCCTGAGCAGCGAACACGAATCAAAAAAGCCGCGTTGCGGCCTGTGGGAGATTTCCAAACACGAATCAAAAAGCCACAGGATGCGCCTGTGGCTCAGTCGTGGATTTTAAAGTTCAGCGGGGCAAATGAAGATGCGCTAGAATCGACGAGCGACGGGCGCGTATGCAGTTGAGTTGGATGAAGGTGCCGATGGCTGCATCACACGCCCTTTCACTCGAGTCGAACAGGGGCATTCTAGTCGCCACAGGTCATTTGTGCAAGATGGAACAAACGCTCACGATTTTCTATACAGCCAACCTCCGGGGCGATCTGAACCTGCTGCCCCGGCTGTACATCCTGCTGCGTCGGCTGAAGCAGGAGGCAGGCAGTCCAACTCTGCTGCTGGATGCCGGGCGCGCCTGTGACGATTCCGTCTGGCACTGTGCGGCCACCGGCGGGCGCTCGACCCTGCTGGTGCTGGATGCGATGGGCTATACCGCCGCCAACGTCAGCGGCTACCTGACGCCCGCGGGGCGGACCCAACTCACCAACAATCTCCTGGGCATGGCCCTGCTGGACCAGGGCGACCGCTGGGAAAATGAGCAGGTAGTCATCACCGCCAGAGAAGCGTCGATTGCAGCCCCCGGCAAAGTCCATATCGTCCTGGCGTGCGATGAACACACGGCACTGAACCAGGGTACGCTGCGTCTGGGCACGGTGGAAACGGGTCAGGTGGGCGTCATCCGCCTCAGCAGCGCATCGGGAACCGGCCACCTCAGTCTGCTCCGCGATAACGTCCTCACCCTGCCGTCGGCTACCCCCCCAGACCCGACCATCGCCGGGACCATCGAGTTTGTCCTGGCCGAGGCCCGCTATCATCGGCGCAAAGGCGGTTCGTCCGACCGCTAGGTGCGAGGCCCGCCATCGTCACGAATACAGAATCTGTTTCGGCCCGTAATCGACGGCAAAGGCCAGCGCATCGAAGCTCTGGAGCATCAGGCGGAAACGCACCTCAGAATAGGCCAGATCATCCCACAAGTTGGTAAACTCGCCTGGGTCTGCGTCGAGATCGAATAATTCGCCCAATTCGTGGCCGTGATACACCACCAGCTTGTAGCGCGCATCGCGGATCATGGTGGCGTAGGTGCCCTCAAAACCCGTTTCCTCGCCCGGCAGCAGCGTGCGGTAATACTCGCAGCGCACGAAATCGCGGTGATAATCGGGGCCAACCTGCCCATCGAGAATCGGCAGCAGCGAGCGCCCCATCATTTTGTCGGGATAGGGCACGCCGCCCACATCCAGCAGCGTCGGCACGATGTCCGTCAGTTCCACCAGGGCATTGCTGACCACGCCCTGCTGGAAATGGCCGGGCCAGTGGAAAATCAGCGGCACGCGCACCAGCCCTTCGTAGAAGCGGCAGCCTTTTTCGAGCAGGCCGTGATCGCCGAGAGTCTCGCCATGATCGCTCATAAACACGATCATGGTATTCTCGCGCTGGCCGCTGCGTTCCAGCGCGTCCAGCAGCATCCCGGTCAGGTCGTCCAGGTACTCGATCATGCCGTAATAGGCCGCTTTCACCTCATGGGCCTGGAACGTCTCCGGTCGGCGCGCGACGTTCTGAAAGTCGATGGCGGCCAGCCTGTGCTGCGCGTCAAGGTCGCTCTCGCGGAACAGGGGATCGGGCAGCGCGTCGGCGTCGTAGCGCTCGCGATATTCGTGCGGCGGGATAAAAGGCGGATGCGGGTAATAATAATTGATCGTCATCAGCCAGGGTTTGCCGCCGTGATCGCCCTAGATAAAGTCGATGGCGCGCTCGGTGCACCAATACTCGCGGTGCAGTTCCGGCGGGCACTGGGTCAGGTCCTGGCACAGCTCGCCCAGGTCATAGCCTTTCGCCTCGACCCATTCCTTCCAGCCGTGACCCTCCGGCCAGTCGTTGCGCGGCGCGTGGCTCCACTCAAATACGCGGTAGCCATCGTCTGCCGGGCGCGGCTCGACCCGGTGCCAACCGCCCGCCAAGTGAAATTTGCCCACCAGCCCGCAGTCATAGCCGGCATCCGCCAGCAGTTTCGTCACCAGCGGCGCGCCCTCACCCCAGACGAGATTGCCGTTGGTCGTGCCATGCACCGTACTCGGATACAAACCGGTCAGGAAACTGGCGCGGCTGGGCGTGCAGATGGGACTCTGGCAGAAGGCCGCGTCGAAAGCGACCCCGTCCCGCACCAGGCGGTCGATATTCGGCGTGCGGATGTGGTCGTTGCCCAGCGCGCGAATCGTATCCCAGCGCTGCTGGTCGGTGCAGATCCAGAGGATATTGGGGGTCATCACGAAAGGTTCCTTTTGCACAGCAATTTGACCCGATTGTAACGCATCGGCATTAAGTTGTTCACCAGATAACAAAATAGTGTACAATACCCTCACGGTTCCGATCAGCCAGCGGATGCAAACAATGGATAAACGTTCAAAGGAAGACCTGCAACTGGAACGCATCCTCATCCAGATTGCCCGTGATTATCACCTGCCGCTGGTCCCACCTGATTGGCAGCACCCGGGCGATTTGCAGACGCCGCTCCCGGTTTTTGCCGACCGGATGGTGCATTACAGCGTGCTGCCGCTGGTCGCCGACCGCCAGAACCACACGCCAGACACGCTCATGCATGCGCTGGAAGACTGCGCCCGCTGGTTCGGCCACCTGTATGACGATCTGGTGACTCAGCTCTACAGCACCCACGCCGGTCAGCCGCTGGAAGCGAATTTTTATGAAGCCGATCAGTTTCTGGTGGTGGTGTTTACCGGCAGCGTGGCCCCGGTAATCGAGGTGCTGGGGCAGGAGGTGGCCCCCTTCGTCATTCGCCATCACCGCCAGCCCCCACCCTCCGATCGTGAGCTGCGGCAGTTGGCAGACCGCATCCTGAAAAGCCTGTATGCCGATCCGCTGCCATCCCTGTACGAGACGATCAGCCGCCGAGTCGACTCGATGCTGACCATGAGTCTGCGCCCGCTGCCGCTGCATCCCCCTGCCGCGCCTGCGCCCCTACACTCGCCTGCCCTGCCAGATTCGACGCCGCCGCCCGTTCATCCTGCGGAGCGTGCCCCCTCCCAACGCGAGGCCGCCGACTCGCTGCCGCTGCTGGACGACGCCGAGACGCCCGATACAGGCCCTGCGCCCACCGTTCAGGACCTGCCCCCGGCGGAAACTGCCTCAAAATCCAACGCCCGGTCGCGTTCGACCCTGCGCGCGCCGCTGCCCTATTGGAATATCCCGAAAGGCCGCGACGAGAAGTAAGTCATGACCCGGCACGAAGATTGTGCTATG
>JAIOHO010001122.1 GCA_019912905.1 Anaerolineae bacterium | reverse complement strand
GTACTTGAAGTACTCTTCACCCAGGCTGATGAATTCGTCTGAGCCGAATTCGGTCTGCTGCCAGCGGATGAACAGATCGTTCAGGTCTTTGATCTCCTGCGGCGGTTCGACGCCTTCGGCGCCTTTGGTCGAAATCCATAGCGTCCACTGACCGGCCCAACGCTGCTGCGCGGGGTCTTCAAAAGCCCAGAAGAGCGGGTTCGAGCGACCAAAGCGACCGCCACGATCCAGATGCCAGGTCGGGATTTCCAGTTCATTCGCCAGATGGCGTTCGTTGAACAGGCTGTTTTCGAGCAGCTGGCAGACGGTTTCGATGCCCACCTTGATGTAGTCATCGGCAACCAATTCGCAGGCGGCCTGTTTGTTGCCTTCCAGCACGCCGATCTGAATCAGCAGGCTCAGGCGTGCCCCATCTGAGCGCAGACGGAACCCGTCGGCGTCACGCTCGGTCAGACCCAGCGAGTCCAGGATTTCGTTGGCATGATCCGGGTCGTACTCGATATATTTGGTCGTCCATTCCGCCGGGATGTAGGGATTCTCCGGCAGTGGCAGGCCCGGATAGGGTCGGCCCAGGCCGAAATACAGCGTTTGGTTCATGCGGTCGCGGTCGATGCCGACCGACAGCGCAATTCGGAAATCCCGGTTGTTAAACAACTCACGCAGCACCTCATCCTGGACCGTACGATTTGGCATCAGGGTCAGGTCGCTGGGCCGCAGTTGGCTGGCGATGAAGGTGTGGTAGTTTCCGGTTTCCTCGTTGGCGCGATAAACCGCGAGGTCCGCCGCGTTGAGGTAGTAGGATTCGAAGTCCAGGTCACCGGAACTTGCGCGCAGAGTCATGGTCTGCTGATCACTGATGAGGGCGACACTTACTTCGTCGATATAGGGAAGCTGATTGCCCTCGGCATCTACCGCATAGTAGTACGGATTGCGTTCGTAGATGATGCGGTCTGAGGTTTCTTCCTTCGGAATCCATTTCCAGACCCAGGGACGCTCCGGTTCGTACCAGCGCGCAGGGGACAGGTGGGCCCGGAACGCCTGAATCCAGCTTTCGAAACCTTCGTCCTGTGCTACCTGATCGGCATCCGGGTTGTATGTCAGGTGCCATTTTTGCAGATAGTGTTTGGGCGCGAACAACTGGGTATCCGTGGAGAAGTAGGTGCGGCCAAGCCGGTCGAGAATGATCGGGTAAGGCCTGGGGAATTTGATCGTCAGTTCGGTGGGGCTGGTGGCTTCGAACACAGCTGGACCTTCGGGGAGTGCCCAGAAGCTGCCTGGCCCATTGGGGCTGAGATCGGGATTGTTGGCGACATCTTCCCACCAGAACATGATGTCTTCGGTGGTCAGCGGTGTACCGTCAGACCATTTCAGACCGTCACGGAGATAGATGGTCAATGCGCTCAGATCATCGTTGAATGCATAGTCTTTCGCCATATCAACGGTGATGTTGACGTTCGCCATATCGTAGGTGAACAGACCGGATTGGCGCAGCGTCGATGCGCTCCACATGCTGGCGTTGGCGTCTGCGAAACGCAGGGTGCCACCGTACTGGCCGATTTCGTCGATTGTATTGACAACCAGCGGTTCGGCAGGCAGGCGTTCCTCGACGGGAGGCAGATCGCCAGCCGCCACCATGTCCGCCAGCATGGGTGACTCGTGATACTGCATATCTTGGGCCGCTACGCCGGAGAGCGCCGCCACAAACAGCGTAATGAGGATGAAAAGCAGGGTAAATCGTGATCGCAACATGTGAAATTCCTCATAAGTCTATTTCGTCGGTACGAGTGAAACTGAGTTCTGCGTAACTCTTCTTGGCTTCAACACCTCCTTCATCCATAGGATACTACATCCGCATACCATATATGGTATACCAAAAACCATACACGGCTATTAAGGGGAGTTCATCTGTTCGACACGATGATTGTTTTCTGTTTCCTCATGGCGCACGCGAAACACACCCACCGAGCGTTCACATGAGTTTTCCATATGACGCTCGATGCTGGCGAGCGCAGCACTGCGGTCACCTGAATTGATGCATTCGACCAGATTTCGATGCAGGTCGTAAGTTTCTTCCCAGTCATACAACTCGGCGGAATTCGCCATAAACATGAAGATGGGGCCGATCATCGAGTGCAGGGTGTTTTTCAGATGGAGGTTGTCCGCTTGTTCCCAGATGAGCGTGTGCCCTTCCACGTCCGCCAACGCAAACGCAGTCCGATCGCGGCGGGCGATGGCATCCTCCATCATGTGCAGTGTCTCGACCTGGGCGCTGCGGTTATGGGCACTGGTGTGCTGAGTCGCCAGGTCAACCGCCAGGCGTTCGAGCACCAAGCGGACGGCATGCAGCTCGCGGATGTCGCGCTCGGTCAGCTCGATGACGTAACGCGCATCTAATTTGCTGACCACCAGACCTTCTTTTTCAAGCTGCATCAAGGCGTCGCGGGCCGGGGCGCGGCTGATGCCTAACAGATCGGCGACTTCGCGTTCGACCAGCTTGGAACCAGCCGGAATCTGCCCGCTGATGATTCGTTCTCGTAAGATGTCTGCCGCTTGATCTTTAAGGCTCAGACGCTGCAATTTCACGGATATATCCGGTTAAACTATTTCAATGACTAACTTGATATACCATATACCATGATTTGAAACGCGTGTCAAATAATGCACTTTCAAAACACAAATCTGTGGTCAGACGTCGAAAAATGTGGTCACCGGTCGTCAGTCATGACCCGGCGGACGTTCGTCAGACCAACCTGCTATTGGACCAGGGCGTCTGCTGCGCTCGCCGTCAGACTCTCATGTAAGAAAACTGGAAACAGTGGTATAATCGTTTCAGGAGGAATTCTTTTAGAAAAAGATTATCGGTCAAAGTGCATTCGTTTTCCTCACCAATTTCCTGCACAGGTTTAGTGATGCCAGTTGAATCTTCGCGATCGTCTTAACAGGATTCAGGCATCTCCCGCTCACTAAACAAAGCCCCAGACCTCACGTATCCTCACAAGGGATGCTCATTGTTTCGTCAGGAGTAGTAAGCTCTGAATGCGGATTGGGGAAATCGGATGAGGATTCGCCCCAGCGAAAGGAAATCCAACCCATGACTGCCCTCATCACCAATCTCACGAATCTGAACAATGTGTTCAGTATCTGGCAGTTTAACAGCTACCTGCGTGTGACGTATGTCAGTCCAAGCTGGCTCGTGGTGTGGGATCATCGTTTCAGCCCTCCGCAGCGCTATGACTTTAAACAGACCGGCGACCACCAGTTAGTTTGTCGGATGGCCGCAGATCAATTGCAGCAGCTGGCACCCGATTATCGTGAATGAGGCCCTATCAAATCCGCATTCGAGACGATAGACTGGAGTCTGTTGGAAATTCACACATGCCTCAAAGCCGGGCAGTCGTCAGCCTGTCCAACGCACATCCCTTGTCGATGCTTCCAAACGAGAAAGTGGTGACCGATGAACCTCGAATCCATCTCAAGAAAACAGTTGAACGAACTGGAGCATTGTGTCCGAGAACTGCTGGTCACGATGAGGAAAGCAAAACTTCAGAATGATCCTCTCGCGGAGTCTCTCCAGGCCTTAGAACAGCAGCTTGGGGAAGCGCGTCGTGAGCGTTTTGACGAAGCTAATCCAGAGTATCATACCTACTGAGTGGTCTATTTCCCGCGTTAATCCACCTTCCCTCTGCTTTATCCCCGGCACTGGATATTCATATCCAGGACAGCCATTGCGTGCCTGTGTGCAGCGGGCGAGAATCAAGCCATTCTGATGACGATCCCGGCCAATAAAAGATACAGCTTCATTTCAGGCTGTGGACAGGCTGAAAGAAAAGAAAATTCGACTGTGACTACCGCTGAAGTTCTCCACCTTGAAAGGTGGCATGAGTATCGGAATCGGCTGCTGCGCATCACCGATAGATGCTCAGCCGCGTAATACTTCCCCAGGTTTGATGAAAAACCACAGGGCCAGATTCTATCCGTGACGTAACCTTAAGATTCAGGCTTCACTTTCAGCCTGACTTCGTCTATAATGTATTTAGTTTAATTCCTCGAAATGTTTGACCCCTTCTTTTTCCCGTAAATTGCAGCGGTTTCAAACTTGATGGAAAAACCGATACCTCGGTGGTTATGTGCTGCTGTCCGAGGCTGTCAACGCATAATGTGGCACAGAGTAAATCAAAACAATGACCAAGAAACTACGAATTATTCCCCTGGGCGGCCTGGGTGAAATTGGCAAGAACATGACCGTTCTTGAGTATGGCCGCAACATGATCGTCGTCGACTGCGGGGTGATGTTCCCCGAAAACGATCTGTATGGTATCGATCTGGTTTTACCACAGTTCGACTATGTCGTTCAGAATCAGGACCAACTGCGCGGTATCGTGCTGACTCACGGTCACATGGATCATATCGGAAGCCTGCCATACTTACTTCGGCAGGTCAAAACGTCAATCTATGGGACCAGTTTGACCATCGGTATGGTGAAGCGCCAGCTTGAAGAGGGTCAGGTGGCGCAGCAGGCGCGCCTGCATGTCGTGGATGAGACTCAGAAGTTTCAACTCGGCCCCTTCAAGATCAGCCTGTTTCCGGTGGCGCATTCCATCCCTGGCTCGGTCGGTCTGGTGATTGATACGCCGGTCGGTGCCGTCGTGCATACCGGCGATTATAAGTTGGATGAAACGCCTGCTGGCGGACGTACCACCGACCTCCAGCGGCTGCGCGGGCTGACGCCCAACGGTGTACTCGCGCTTCTGGCCGACAGCACCAATGCCGATAAGCCGGGGCGTACACCCACCGAAAAACTGGTTTCGGACGAGTTGGACCGCCTGTTTGCGGAAGCGCGGGGCGGACGCATCATCATTGCGACCTTCTCCTCACTGCTCGCCCGGTTGCAGGAAATCATGAACCTGGCGAAGAAACACGGGCGCAAAGTTGCCCTGACCGGACGCAGCCTGGAAGAAAACGTCGCCCTGGCTCGCGAACTGGGCTACCTCAAAATCCCGGACCGCCTGCTGGTCGATATTGACGCGAATGTTCCCGATAAACAGCTGCTGATTCTCTCAACCGGCTCCCAGGGTGAACCCCGCTCTGCCCTGAATCGCATGGCGCAGGGTGAACACCGCCAGATCCAGGTCAAGCGCGGGGATACCATCATCATTTCAGGGGGTACAATTCCTGGCAATGAGGAAGAAGTGGGGCGGATGCTCAACAAGCTGTTTGAGCGTGGGGCCAATGTCATTTATGGCAAGCTGGCAACGGTCCACGTTTCAGGGCACGGCAGCCGCGATGAAATGCAGGCGATGCTAAACGCAGTACAGCCCAGGTACCTCATCCCGGTGCATGGCGAGACGCGGCATCTCCACCTTCATGCCCGACTTGCCGAGAGTGCCGGGATGCCCGCAAAAAATGTGTTCATCCTGAATAACGGTTCGGCCTGGGCGACAGATGGAGAATCCGCCTGGCTCGATGAACCAGTGGTCGCCGGTGATGTCTGGGTGGATGGACACCTGGTCGGTGAAATTGGCGTGATGGTCCTCGAAGACAGGCAGCGGCTCTCTCAAGACGGCTTTATCGTGGCGCTCATCCCCGTCAATGCCAAGAACAGACTGGCAGGCGAGCCGGAGCTGATCAGCCGCGGCTTCCCCACGTCCAACGGTTCGCGCGATTTACTTGAAGCGGCACGCAAGGAAATCAAACAGGACCTCAATCGGCGGAACAAACATGTCGTTCAGGAAAGCATCCGCGACATGCTTCAGAATTTCTTTTACCGCGAGACCCAATCTCGACCCGTGGTGCTTCCCAGCCTCATCAGGGTGTAAGCGTCTGCCAGGGGCCGACGCGTGAACAGGGGCATTCGTGAAAGACGGCACTGGACATCCGCCGCCTTTCACGCCCCGTCGGGTAATCTGGAATGCGACACCCACCTGGGATGTACCGGCCTTCTTCAAAGGTGAAGTTAAGCAGCCCCGAAACGCCCCGACCCAAGATCGTCCATCACCCGGTTCGCCGCCAATCGAGCGGACACGAGGGCGGTCGGCACGCCGGTTCCCGGATGTGTGCTTGCACCGACAAAGTAGACATTCTGATAACGAGGATGGCGGTTGTGGGGACGCAGATAGCCCAACTGCGTCAGTGTGTGGGATAGCCCGTGAGTCGATCCTTTCATCAGGTTGTAACGCTTTCGCCAGGAGAGCGGGGTATAGTTGACCTCGAACTTCAGGTGCGCTTCCAGATCGGTAATCCCCAGAATAGCCAGACGGTCGAACACGGCCTGCCGCGCCTGATCGCGGATGCGGCACCAGTCCTGCTCGCCTGTCTCGTCCAGATGGCCTACAGGCACAATCGCAATCAGCGTATCTTCACCGGCTGGCGCTGCGGACGGGTCCAACCGCGACGGCGCATGAATGTAGAGGCAGGGATTCTCGGGCAGTGGCAAACAGCGGCTGATGCGCTCAAAGTTTTCCTGGTAGTGGTCGGTCAGGAACAACGTGTGAGGCTCCAGGGCCGGATAGGGTTTATCGACGCCCCAGAAGAAGCTGATCACCGAGCAGGAGAAGCGCTTGTGTTCCATCCGGTCCGCAAGATCCTCTTCAGGCAGTAAGTGCCGGTAGACGTAGGGTAAATCGGCGTTTGCGACCACCGCGTCCGCCGCCAGTCGATGCCCATCCTCCAATACGACTCCCTGAGCGCTGGTTCCATTGACTTCGATCCGCTCGACTGGCGTATCAAACACGAACTCCACACCAGATTGGCGGGCCATGTCCATCAGCACGTCCACCACCTGGCTCATGCCCCCGTGCGGATACCAGACCCCGTGCGCCAGTTCCGTATAGGGCATCATCGAGAACGTCGCTGGAGCCTCGAATGGACTCAGCCCCATATAAACATCCTGAAAGGTGAAGGCCGCCTTCAGGCGGGGTTCCGTGAAATAGGCGGCCATGTGGCGATAATGTGGGGTCAGTGGTTTCAGGCGGTACAGGAGGGGCAGGTTGCCGAGATTAAAGAACTCGGATGCCGTGCGGAAATCTCGTGTAACCAGGTGGTCCATCGCCAGCGTATAGTGGCGCTGACCTTCGGCCATATATTGCAGGAAGCCCTGAAAACTGCCCGGCTCAAAGTTTTCCAACTGCGTACACATGGATTTCATATCCGACGTGAGGGCAAGCTGGCAGCCATCGTCGAAGACCAGATGATAAGTCGGATCTACCCGGCGCAAATCCAACGCGTCGTGCAGGCAGACCCCCAGCGCTGCGAATTCGGCCTCATAGACCTCAGGCATAATCAACAGAGTCGGACCAGTATCGAAGCGGTGCCCGTCGCGGCTGAAATGATCGCAGCGACCTCCGGGCCGCTGGTTCTTCTCGAACACGGTGACATGCGTTCCCCGCCGTGCCAGGTGTACTGCTGTGGCGATGCCGCCGATGCCGGCCCCGATGACCATAACCGAACGTGATGTCATGATGCTATTCCTTACACTCTGCCGATCATCAACATCGAGAGCAGCGCAGCGCCAATGCGTAGGCCGCCGCTCAGACTGCGGCGTTCCGGGTATTCAGGTCGAAGCTGATAGCCCTCGCGCGCAATCAGATCCAGCACTCCCTGGAAGCGAGCCATGTACGCATAGCCTGCGATGCGGCAGCGGCGATTTTCGACCTGGGCCAAGTCACGCTTCCCAACCGCGAAACATGCCCGCGCCAGATGAACCCGGCCCCTGACCCACTGCCTGTAGGCCTCGCTGTCTATGTCCTGAACGTCGATGTGATTCGCCTCCAGGAACTCACGCGGAATGTTGAAATAGCCCGCTGCAATGTCCTCAAATGTGTCGCGCAGCATGTGGGTTATATGAGCACCCGTGACGGCGCAGTAGCGGGTTTCGCCGTGTGGGGCGAACTGACCGTGGCCGATGAAATAATGCAGCGCCTCCGTGACCGCCGACGCCAGATTCCAGGAATAGGTATCCAACTCTTGCTGCGAAATCAGCCGTCCACGACGGGCCGCATCAAAAGCCATCACCGCCATCATGTGACGGATATAGGTTTGAAGGCCGCTGCCTGGCTCCTGGTCGCTACGAATCAGATCCACCAGCATACGTTCTTCACTCATGAGATCAGACACTCGTTCGCCCTGATAACACCGGTTCATGATGGCTTGCTGGCGCTCGACAAATGCCATCCGTTCGGCTCGTGCTGCCAATTGTTCATCAAGCCAATTATCCACCCAGCGAAAATAAGCGTATGTTCGATATGCATCCAGGACACGATCGCGGTCAACCAGAAAACGGATCGTGTAGAAAGTTTGCTTGCTTGCTGCTTTTGTGATGGAGGCGGGCAGGGCCTGGTTGGATAGCAGATCTCGCTCCATACCGATTGTGTCAGGAACTAGACGACCCCAGTCCGTCTTCAGAGGATCAGAAAGTGTGGTTAGATTGGACGACATATTTCCCCCTTGTGGTCTTTCCAAGAAGCTATACGTCGGGGTTAGGGAGGGGTCGCACGGGTTGGGGTGACAAGTGTCATTTCTCAGGTCATGACCGGACAGATGTCAGATGACGCGAGAGCGGGGGCCTGCGCTTAACCGGATCGCTGCACGGGTACAGAGGGGTCAAACCTGATGGGCCTGCAAACTTGAAAAATGTCCTTATACTGTATACAGTGTACTGTATAAATGATAAATGGCATTCGTCAATGTGAGTGACAGGAGGAATCGCTCAGCGCCCGAATTACCTGAACGGCTTTTGAGAAAATAGTCCAATTTGTTGCATAAGGAGATCAAACCGTGAAATTGTTACGCCTTGTTTTGGTCATTTTTGCTGTGCTGCTTGTTTCAGGCACCCTGGCTGCTCAAGACAACATGGTCACGCTGACCTGGTGGGTCGAAACCACCAACCAGGATCAACTGGATTACCTCCAGGTGTCCCTGGTCGCCCCATTTGAGGAAGCCCATCCTGGCATCCATCTCGAAATAACCGGTCAGGAGCAGATGCAGGATGTGCTGAGGACCGCCATCCTCGGCGGGACTGCTCCTGATGTGCTGGCGACCTTTGGGCCGTCCTGGAACGCAGAATACATCGCCAGCGGCTTCATGGAATCGCTTGATGCCTATGCGGAACAGTATGGCTGGAAGGATAAACTGCTGCCCTGGGCGTATGCGACTGGAACGGTTGAGGGAACGCTGTACAGCATTCCCCTGACCTATGAAAGCGTGATCATGTTCTACGACAAGACGCTGTTTGATGAAAATGGCTGGACTGTGCCGACTAACCGCGCTGAACTCGAAACCGTTGCCAATGCTGCGCTGGATATGGGTATCCATCCCTTTTCCTATGGCAATCGCGACGCCGTCTGGTCGAATGGGCACATCATCACCGGCTATCTCAATAAC
>JAIOHO010001121.1 GCA_019912905.1 Anaerolineae bacterium | reverse complement strand
GTTCTCTATGAGCGCAAACGAAAAACTGCTGGATGTCCAGCATGTGACGGTCGAATTTCATATTGGTGGATTGCTGTGGGGTGCGCTTCTCACGGCGGTGAATGATATTTCCTTCTCCCTGGAGCGCGATAAGCCAGAAATCCTCACCCTCGCTGGTGAAAGCGGCAGCGGTAAAACCACGCTGTCTCGCCTGCTGCTTCGCGATCTTGAACCCACCAGGGGCAAGGTGCTGTTTGAAGGCCGCGATCTGTCCACCATCCGTAAACGCTCCGAGTTCAGTGAGTTTATGAAGAAAGTCCAACCGGTTTTCCAGAACCCGTTCGAGACTTTCAACCCCTTGCGGCGGGTAGAAGCGTACCTGTTCGATACGGCCATGAACTTTGGGATGGCGTCAAACCGTATCGATGCCGCTGAAGTTGTGGATGAGGCTCTCCGCAATGTGGGGTTGTCGCTGGATGAAGTCAGACAGCGCTATCCGCACGAACTTTCCGGTGGTCAGATCCAACGGGTTTCGGTGGCGCGGGCGCTGATCTCAAAGCCCAAGCTGATCCTCGCCGACGAACCTGTCTCGATGGTCGATGCATCGCTGCGCATGGAGATCGTGAACCTGTTCCAAAAGCTGCGAGACGAGCAAAAAGTGAGCGTCATTTACATCACACATGATCTGGCGACTGCCTACTACATCAGTGACCGGATCGGAATCATGCTGCGGGGATACATTGTGGAATCGGGGCCGGTGGAGGATGTCCTGGTCCGGCCTGTCCATCCGTATACGCAGCTGCTGAAGGAATCCGTTCCCGAGCCTGCCCCCAAGGAACGCGAGTCCTGGGCAAAACATATTGCGCTTGGAACCACCGAAGTCAAAGAGTACGGGAGAATCGGATGCAAGTTTGCGAGCCGCTGTCCCCAGGTGATGGACATCTGCCGCCAGGCTGATCCTCCCGATGTGCAGGTTGGGCAGCAAACGGTGAAGTGCTATTTGTATTCGGAACATGGGGAGAAAGCTGCGGCTGGAGCACAGCCTTGACTCCATCCACTATCCACTCACCCCGCTTGAGCTTGCCCCCAAGTAGTTGAGTAAAAGGGTGTCCCTCAGTCCTGATCAGTTTGAACATCTGTTTTTCGAGGACAAACTTTCTCTCCGCTCCGAGGGGTAAAGCTCAATTGCCTCAACACGAAGGAAGGGAACGTTTATGTAACGTCAGTTTTGGATCATCTATGCTGTCAGAGCGTGCGCTGCGCCAGCAGCACGCGCACCAGCATACCCGGCGTCATCAAGGTCGTCGCTGGGTCAATCATGTTCAGCACGCGATGAAAGGCATAAGCGACGCGCTCATCGCGCACCGAACCGCGCAAGACCGCGCTCAGATACGCCCGCATCACCCGCTGGATGGGTGTTTCAGACTGATTGTTTGCCGTCCCCGGATAATTCAAGTCGCCACCTGCTGCCGCTTGCCAGAAATCGTCATTCACTCTGGCAATCCCCTGGAAAAAGGCGCGGTTATCGAGCGACCCCGCCGCTAACTGCTGCTGCAGAACCAGGGCATTGAGCGCAGCTTTCGTCATGCCCTGACCATAGACCGGATTGACCTCGCAGGCTGCGTCCCCGGTGATGTAAAAACGCTCCGGCAGCCGCTCGAGCTTTTCATAGGCGTGCCAGCGATTCGATGTATTGCGAAAACTCACGATGTCCGTCAGCGGTTTCGCGTCCTTGATGGCTTCGTAGATCACCGGGTCCGGCAGGCTGCGGGCAAATTCCAGAAAACCCGCCTCATCGGTCGGCGGATAATCGCCGTTTGTGCCGAATACGGTGACCAGCCAGCGCAAACCGCGATGTTCCAGAATCGCTCCGCCGCGCGTTTGGGTCGGCGGACTGGTAAACACGTAGAGAATCCGCCAGTCTGTATTTGCGGTTTCTGGTTTGGCGTACCAGCGTGTGGTGTATCCTAGTTTCGCATCAATGGTGTGGGTCTGCGGGCGGGCATACCCGGCTTTTTCCAGCCAACTCATGGCCTTGCTGCCGCGACCACTGGCGTCAACCACCAGGTCAGCCGGGAGGGTTTCCGGTTCACCGCTAGCGGGGCGTTTGCGGGTAACAACTCCGCTTACGCGCTGGCCCTCGAAGGTGAGATCGATGGCTTCTGTGCGGTCTATCAACTGCACGTTTTCGTGCGTGAGCAGGCGACGCCGCACCAACTCCTCCAGATGGGGACGTTCCAGCACGTAGGTGTGCATCCCGGTATCGACGCTCGGCTGCCACATCTGATAGAGCATGTAGTGCGTTTGCAGTCCAATCTGCACCCTGGGCGCGCCGCTCTCTCGGTCGATTTCATCCTGCAAACCGGGAAACCACTGGTTAAGCAGTTGGAGTCCGCGCACCATGAGGTAATGAATATGCGGCCCCTGGGGAACACCAGCGCGGGTTTCGAGTGATTCCGGCATCTGGTCGCGGTCGATAACGGTCACTTGCTCAGCATGGTCTGCCAGAACACGGGCGTGCAGCAGCCCTGCTA
>JAIOHO010001120.1 GCA_019912905.1 Anaerolineae bacterium | reverse complement strand
CATACGTCGAGTACAGATAAGGCGTATGCGCCTCAAATTCTGCCGCGCAGGTATCCACGCGGTAATAATTCGGCACCACACCCAGGGATTTGCGCCGCTGCCGGACCGCCACTTCATCCACACCCAATAGTTGGGCCACATGCGCATCGCTGAAGCCATAACGCTTGAGTTTCAGGAAGTCCGCCGCATCAAGCTGGTCAAGCGTCAGTCCCTTCTGCATGATCGTCTGCTGGATGCGCATGGTGTCGATCATCTCGCGCACGAACCAGGGGTCAAACCCGGTGTTGCGGGCGATCTCCTCGGCGGGCATATCCTTATACATGGCCGCCGCCACCTGGAATAGACGCTGCGCAGTCGGCACGCGCAGGGCTTCCGACGGCACATCCTCCATCTTCGTGCCGAAGCCCATCACGCCGATGTCCAGCGCCCGCACGCCTTTTTGCAGCGCTTCAGGAAAGGTGCGGCCAATCGCCATCACCTCGCCGACGGCCTTCATCTGCGGGCCAAGCACGTTATCCACGCCGCTGAATTTCTCGAAGTTCCAGCGCGGAATCTTGATGACGACGTAATCCAGCGACGGTTCAAAGCTGGCTGGGGTCACGCGGGTAATATCATTGGGAATCTCATCCAGGCGGAAGCCAACCGCCAGCAGCGCCGCGATTTTCGCAATCGGGAAGCCAGTCGCTTTACTCGCCAGCGCCGACGAACGGGACACACGCGGATTCATCTCGATGACGTAGACATCGCCATCGTCCGGGTTGATGGCAAACTGCACATTCGCGCCGCCGGTTGCCAACCCGACGCGATCCAGTACAGCTTTCGCCATATCGCGCAGCCGCTGCATTTCCTTATCGGTCAGCGTCTGCGCTGGAGCGACGGTGATGCTGTCGCCGGTATGCACGCCCATCGGGTCGATATTCTCGATGGAGCACACGACGACGAAATTGCCACTGGTATCGCGCATCACTTCCAGTTCGTATTCTTTCCAGCCGAGCAGACTCATATCGACCAGAATTTCATGAATCGGACTCAGCTTCAGGCCGCGTTCCGCCACGGTGCGCAGCTGCTCCTCATTGTAGGCCACGCCGCCGCCGGAGCCGCCCAGCGTGAACGAGGGCCGCACCAGCACCGGGTAGTTCAGCTTTTCCGCCGCCTGAAGCGCACCATCGACCGACTTGACCACCTCGCTCTGCGGCGATTTCAGGCCAATCTCGGTCATGGCATCCTTGAACAACTGGCGGTCTTCGGCCAGTTCGATGCTGGTGATCGACGCGCCGATCAGTTCGATGCCGTACTTGTCGAGGATGCCCTCTTCCCGGAGCGCCAGCGCCAGATTGAGCGCGGTCTGCCCGCCGACCGTTGGCAGGATCGCGTCCGGCTGTTCGACCTCGATAATCCGCTCGCAGATTTCCGGCGTCAGCGGCTCGACGTAGGTCGCATCGGCAAATTCCGGGTCGGTCATAATCGTCGCCGGGTTGGAATTCACCAGCACGATGCGGTAGCCTTCGCGCCGCAGGACTTTGCAGGCCTGCACGCCGCTGTAATCAAATTCGCAGCCCTGGCCGATTACAATCGGGCCGGAGCCAATCACCATGATAGTTTGGATGTCAGTTCTTTTGGGCATATTCAGTTATCTCAGTAAGATTTCGATGTCGGTTTCACACAGAAATTGAACACCCTACAGGGTTTGCCTTGATAGCATCCACAGCGAATCTAATATCGTAACCCTTAACAATCCCTGTGTTATACTTGTAATAGAAATTAGTGTGTCCAGAACTATCAAAAATAGGCTCATTGCTAATTCTGTAGCCAGAAATCACACCCGCTACTTTTATTTTTTTGCCATCAGAAAACACGACCGGCCCACCAGAAAAACCAGGATTGTTATGCCCATCAATGAGGAAGTAATCCACGTTTGGGCCAAATGCAGAAATTATTCCCTTCTTCACCAAAGGAAAGGGGAATCCATTGTTTAAGGTTAGGGTATATGCATCCGAAGAGCGCCAACCATAGGGGAATCCCAAGAAGTATATGTCTTGACTGACACCCAGACCCTCAGAGGTTGCGAAAAACTTCAAAGAGGGTGTTAATTGTTGTGAAGGAGCAAGTACGAGAATATCTATGTCTGGTCGAGGAACTTCAATCCTCTTTACCTCTGTTTGTTTCCACTGATTATCATGGTAGATATCAACGATGTCACCATCTCGTATATTTCCAACAACATGGCGAGCGGTAACCAAATATTGTCTATCATCCTGATCGACTGTGAATCCAGTACCAAGGCTCCCTTGATGCCCTATAAAGAGGGTCCTCTGCAAAATATTACTTGTAATCATCGCGTTTCCAGCGGAGTGCTTCACGAATATCCTCAGCTTCCAAATCGGGATAGGCCACCAGGATTGCGTCATTGGTCATACCCGCAGCAACCATATCCACAACGGTTGCTACCGGAATCCGCAAACCGCGAATGCAGGGCAGGCCGTCCATCTGATCGGGATTCACAGTAATCCGCTGATACTTCATGCTTACGCTTCCTCAAATATCGTCGCCACAGTCAGCGCAAAGCCAGGAAGCAGGTCACCGCCGGGGATGGTATCGCCGACCCGGTACGTTTTCGCGGTTCGGTCGGCGTAGTTCACGACAATCTGCCGGGTTTCCGGGTAGACCTGCCAGACCTGTTCGACGCCATGATCGAGATATTCGTTCAACTTCTGCTGGATTGCATCCGGGCGTTCGGAGGGCGAGATAATCTCCACCGCCAGATCAGGTGCTTTATAGATATAGCCTTTTGACTTTTCCACACGCTGCCCACGCACGAAACCAATATCCGGGCGGCGGGCCATCCGAACATCGCCAGGCGTACCATCCAGAACAAAATCTGTGTCTCCAGGGTACAGCATTCCGAGCTTATGTTGTTCGACATGATTGCCAATGCTTAACAAGAGTTTGAACTCAAGACGTCCATGCTCCTCGCCAGCCATGTATTCGTCCTTTTCGAAGCCGACCCATTCACCATTCACGATTTCCAGATGCTCGAAGCCTTCGATCGCTTCCACCTGCATGGCGATTGTTTCGGTGATAGGCCGCTGCATCAACAGGAACACGATCTCGCGGACCCGTTCCTGGACTTCAGGCGAAACCGCTGCGACCATGATCGCAACCTCACTCACTCACCACAGGGGTCTGATTATGCACCGTGCGGACAAACTCATCAAACAGGTACAGGGAGTCGTGCGGGCCGGGTGACGCTTCCGGGTGATACTGGACGCTAAAGACACCTTTCGCCGTGTCACGCAGCCCTTCGATGGTGTGATCGTTCAGGTTGACGTGGGTGACTTCGGCCCCGCCCAGGTCGCTGCCTTCGCTGACCGCAAAGCCATGATTGTGCGAGCTGATTTCGACCACCCCGGTCAGCAGATTCTTGACCGGCTGGTTGCCGCCACGATGCCCGAAGCGCATCTTCTCGGTCTTGCCACCGAGCGCCAGCCCCAGAATCTGATGTCCCAGGCAGATGCCGAAGATGGGCACATTCCCGATCAACTGCTGTACGTGGTCGATGGCATAGGTCACCGCCGCCGGGTCGCCGGGGCCGTTGCTCAGGAACACGCCTGCCGGGTTCATCGCCCGTACCGCCGACGCCGGAGTCTGCGCGGGAACAACGGTCACCCGCAGCCCGCGATCGGTCATCATCCGCAAAATATTCCGCTTGATGCCAAAATCGTAGGCGACGATCAGCGGGCCAACCGCCTCATCATGGGGGCTGCGATACCACTGCGGATCACTGCGTTCGGTCCAGATGTACGACTCCGCAGTCGTCACCGCATCCACCAGATTCGCGCCGGACATATCCATCGAACTGCGCGCCAGTTCCACCAGCGCCGCCGGGTCTTCCGCCGCTTCGCCATGCGCAATGGCCGCGCGCATCACCCCACGATCGCGGATGTGCCGCACCAGCGTGCGCGTCGCCACCTCCGACAGGCCGATGACGCCCTGTGCCTTGAGGTATTCATCCAGGGTGCCGCGCTCGCGCCAGCTACTGACGATTGGGCTGAGCGAGCGCACCACAAAGCCAGACACCCACACCCGCTCCGATTCGACATCCTCCGGGTTGATGCCGGTGTTGCCGACGTGCGCTACGGTCATGGTGACAATCTGCTTGTAATAGGAGGGGTCGGTCAGGATTTCCTGATAACCCGTCATCGAGGTATTGAATACGACCTCGCCGGTTTCGACGCCCTCGACCCCGAAGCCGACGCCCTCGAATGTCTGTCCATCTTCCAGCGCCAATAGACCACGCATCAAATCGCTTCCCCTGTCTTCAACGGCAGTCACCCCAGTGTAAAACTAAGTCCGGTAATCCGCATTAATCGACACATACTCATGGCTGAAATCGCAGGTCCAGACCGTCGCCGCCCCCGCGCCAGCCCCGCAGTTCAGCAGGATACCGACGCTCGGCTGGCTGATGATGGCCGTTGCCTGCGTCTCGCTGTAGTTCAGTGGCATGCCATCGGCCACCAGTTGCAGCGGTTCCTCGAAGGCCTCGCCCGGCGCAAACCACAGGCTCACCCGGTTCTGGTCGAACGGAACCCCGGCCCGCCCAGCAGCCATCAGGATGCGGCCCCAGTTGGCATCATTGCCATAAAACGCGGTCTTGACCAGCGGCGAGATGGCAACGGTGTTGGCGATCTGCCGCGCCGCCGCGTCATCCGGCGCACCCTCGACGCGCACCGTAATGAATTTGGTCACCCCTTCCCCATCGCGGACGACATCCTGCGCCAGTTTGGTGCACACCGTATCGAGCGCTTCCTGAAACTGCGCCAGGTCGGTTTCGCTCTGCGGTGCAGCTCCACTGGCCCCATTCGCCAGCAGAAAGACCGTGTCGTTGGTGCTGGTGTCGCCATCGACCACAATACAGTTATAGCTGATCTTAGCGGCTGCCTTCAATGCCGATCGAGTCTGTTCCGGGGTCAGTTGCGCATCGGTGACCACCACGCTCAGCATGGTCGCCATATTGGGCGCGATCATGCCGGCTCCCTTGCAGATCCCGGCGATGCGGTAGCTCTGCCCACTGGAAGTCGTCACCGTCACCGAAGCCATTTTCGGGCGCGTATCGGTAGTCATAATGGCCCGCGCCGCGGCGAACCAATCATCCTCTGGCGTATCCAGCGCCAGGTTGATGCCGCGCTCGATTTTGTCCATTGGAAGCTGCACACCGATCACCCCGGTGGACAGGACCAGCACATCCTGCTCGGCGCAGTCGATTTTGTCCGCCGTCAGCCGGGCCATCTGGCGGGCATTATCCATGCCCTGCTGCCCGGTACAGGCGTTGGCGCAGCCGCTGTTGGTGACCACGGCGCGAATACTGCCCGCACGCAGGCTGAGGTGCTCCATATCGACCAGGACCGGCGCGGCCTTGACGTAGCTGGTCGTAAACACGCCGCTGGCCGAACAGGGCCGGTCGCTGACGATCAGCGCAAAATCCAGTGCGCCGCTTTTTTTGATGCCACTCTGCACGCCCGCGGCCCGAAAGCCCCGGACGCCTTCAATAGATGGCTGAGCCTCAGGCATGGGCGGCCTCTCCCAGGATGGTCGTCAGTTTTTCGATGAGCGTATCGACATGCGGCTTTTCCAGCACCAGCGGCGGCACAAACCGCAGCACATTATCCCCGGCGTTGACCATCAGTAACCCCTGATTGAATCCTTCGCGAATGAGCGGTGAAGCCGGAACCGTGAGTTCGACCCCCACCATCAGGCCGCGTCCGCGCACTTCCTGAATGAGCGGGCTGTTGACTTCGGCCAGTCGTTCCATCAGATAATTCCCGACCTCCTGGACGTGCTCCAGAAATTCGGGCTGGCTGACCCGTTCCAGCACGACCTGCGCGGCGCTGGTCACTACCAGACCCCCTGCAAAGGTCGAACCATGATCGCCCGGTTTGATCGCGCTGGCGACCTCCTCCGTGCACAGCAGCGCCCCAATCGGCAGCCCACCCGCCAGCGGCTTCGCCAGCGTCATGATGTCCGGCGTAACGCCATACTGTTCATAGGCCCACAGCGTCCCGGTGCGGCCCATCCCGCACTGAATCTCGTCGAAAATCAGCACGGCGTCATGCAAATCACACAGGGCGCGCAGCGCTTGCAGGAATTCGGGGGTGGCCGGGTTGATGCCGCCTTCACCTTGGACCGGCTCGACGATGACGCCTGCCGTTTGTGGACCGATGGCGGCCTTCGCGCCTTCAATATCGTTGAACTCGACCAGCACGGCTCCGGGCATCAGCGGCGCAAACGGCTTCTGATACTTGTCTTTGGGCGTCAGCGCCAGCGCACCCATCGTCCGCCCGTGAAAGGCGTGAGTAAAGGTGACAATCTCCGTCTTGTCCAGCTTGCCCTTTTCGTAAGCCACTTTGCGCGCAAACTTGATCGCGCCTTCGTTGGCCTCCGCCCCGCTGTTGCTGAAAATCACCCGATCCGCAAACGACTTTTCGACGAGCATGGCGGCGAGTTCGGCATGCGGCGCGGTGTGATACAGGTTGCTCACGTGAATGACACCAGTGCTGAGGGCCTTTTGA
>JAIOHO010001119.1 GCA_019912905.1 Anaerolineae bacterium | reverse complement strand
GGCTGGAGCTGCAACCTGTATACGCACCTGGGGGCCGGGGCTTACATCTGCGGCGAGGAAAGTGCCCTGCTCAACAGCCTGGAAGGGGTGCTCGGCCAGCCGCGTGTGCGCCCGCCGTTTCCAGCGCAGAAAGGTGGCGGCCTCTATAAGGAAGCCACGGTCGTCAACAATGTGGAAACGCTGGCAAACGTACCCTGGATTATGGTCAACGGTGCGGCGGAATACAAGAAGATCGGTACCGAGCAGAGCAGCGGCACGAAAATCTTTTGCGTCAGCGGGCACGTGCCCAAACCGGGCAATTATGAGCTGCCGCTGGGGGCGACGTTCCGCGAACTGCTGGTCGATCACGCGGGCTGCGACCCGGACAATCTGAAGGCCATTCTGCCCTCCGGTGGTTCGGGGCCAATCGTCCCCGCTACGGCAGAGGTGCTGGACACCAAGCTGAGCTATGAGGATATGGCGAAAATAGGCACGATCCTCGGGTCAGCTTCGGTCATCGTGATGGACAACAGCGTGGATATTACCTGGGTAGCCTCCAAGGTCATCAAGTTTTTCACGCACGAAAGCTGCGGCAAATGCACCCCCTGCCGCGAGGGGACCTACTGGCTGGATAAGGTGCTCGACCGCATTATGGCCGGGGAAGGCAAACCGGAAGATATTCAACTGATCGACAACGTCGCGAAGAATATGGCCGGGGTGACTCTGTGCGCGCTGGGCGACTTTGCGGCCAATCCGGTCATTCATACGATTAAAAACTTCCGGGCCGATTTCGATGCCCATGTTCTGCCCAAGGAAGTCGAGGAAAAGAAGCCTGCGGCCAAAGCGGGAGCAGGTGCGGCACGCGGTCGCGCGGCACGCACTCAGGCGACGGCTGGAGACTGAGGGATGTTGCCGTTTTCTGATGAAGAAAACGACCGGATCGACGAACCGATTGACGAGACACCGGCTGTGGACGAGGAGACGTTTGAAATCCCCGTGCCAGCCGAGCAGAAACCGCTGACGTTCTGGGCGTGGCTGCGCGGGTTATCGACCGGGGCGGATGGATCACGGTTGGATGCGCTCACGCGGGCCATTGCCCGAAACCCGGACTCGGCTTCGAACTACGTCCTGCGGGGCGAGCTTTACATGGATAGACAGGACTACGTGCTGGCGGCCACCGATTTTGAATTAGCCCTCAATCTGGCCGCCGAACAATTTAAGGAAGACTCTTGGGGGCTGCTGTCACAGGCGCTGCGCGATCAAGCTGAGCGCGGCCTGGAACGGGCCAGACGGAAACTGGTGCGCGGCAGCGGCCAGATCGACACGGAAGACATGCAGGGGTATGCGCCCGGCGACATGGGAGGCGTGAATGGCTAACAGCGTGAAGATTATTATCGACGATCAAGAATACGAAGTGCCCGCCGGTGCGAACCTGGTCGATGCCGCGCGCAGCATTGGCAATGACATCCCGGTGTTTTGTTATCACCCCAAGATGGACCCGGTCGGCATGTGCCGGATGTGCCTGGTCGAAATGGGCAGTATCCAGAAAGACCGGGCGACGGGTGAGGTGATGCGCGACGATAAGGGCAACCCGCAGATTCGCTGGTTCCCCAAGCTCCAGACCGCCTGCACGACCAATGTGAGCGACGGGCTGGTGATCCGTACCAACACCCAGCAGGTGGATCAGGCGCGCGAGAACGTGGTGGAATTTCTGCTGACCAGTCATCCCCTCGACTGCCCGATTTGCGATAAGGGCGGCGAATGTCCCCTGCAAAACCTGACGATGGAACATGGCCCCGGCAAGTCGCGCATGAATTACAGCGACAAGATGCACCTGGACAAGCATGTGCCGCTGGGTGACCTGATCTTCCTCGATGAAGAACGCTGCATCCAGTGTGCCCGCTGCGTTCGCTTTCAGGATGAGATCGTCGGCGATGACGTGCTCGGCTTCCACGAGCGGGGGCGCAGCCTTCAGATTATCACCCACAGCGACCCGGGCTTCGACAGCTACTTTTCGGGCAATACAACCGACATCTGCCCGGTGGGAGCGCTGACGACCGCCGATTTCCGCTTTGGCGCGCGGCCCTGGGAACTGACCGAAGTGCCGAGCATCTGCCCCTGGGATGCCGCCGGGTCGAACATCAGCCTGAGCACCCGGCTCGACCGCGAACATGGTGGGCGGGCGATCATCAAGCGCGTGATGCCGCGCCAGAA
>JAIOHO010001118.1 GCA_019912905.1 Anaerolineae bacterium | reverse complement strand
CTATGGGGCGGCAGCGTCTGCTCCAGGGCATCGCCGACCCAGGCGGCGCAGGCGATAGGGGAGTCCGGCAGCCGGGCGCGCAGGGCCTCGACACTGCGGCGGGCTTCGTCATGGGATTCTTTGCCGTAGGCCGCCTGCATGACTTCGATTTCGCGCTGGCGGGCCTGCAAGCCTGCGGGGGTCAGCAGCGCCAGGTTCTTGCGGGCCAGGGCGACCGCTTCCCGGTCGAAATCCGAGGCCCACAGCGACTCGAGTCGCGCAGCATGCAGGAAGCCGAGCACCGTCAGCAGCGCCCCGCTGCCGCAGCACGGGTCCCAGACGCGCAGGGGTCGAGCGGGCAGGTAAGCCGCACCGCGCTGGAACAATTCGCTGGTGAGGCGCACGGGGAAGGCGGTCATGCCCGAATAGGTCCTGAGGACTCGCCCGGCGGCAAAGTCCTCGTAATTCGCGGATTCGGT
This sequence comes from Anaerolineae bacterium, assembly GCA_019912905.1. GTDB lineage: Bacteria > Chloroflexota > Anaerolineae > Aggregatilineales > Phototrophicaceae. The sequence goes on along the minus strand of JAIOHO010001118.1, from coordinate 3,465 downwards.
GGCGTAGCGGTAATTCATCAGGTGCGTGCAGTATCCGGTGTGCCGAGTGATGGGTCAAAAAGAAATATATGCGCAACCAACTGTCCCGCGACCTTGCACCCGGAAGCGGCATTCAGTTTGATTTTCTGCAATTTGCACGGCGCTCCCTTGTCAGAGGGCGCAGCGCAGTCTGTTTCAGGGGGATTCCCCTGGAGCCAGGATGCAGCGCTCGATCATTAGCGCAGGGTGCGCCGGGCGGTCGCCGACAGCGACGACGACATCATGTTCAACGCCAGGGAGGGCGACAGATAGCTGACCATGTTGACGATGGACAGCAGGCTGTAGGGAATCAACCCGGCATTCGCCATCTGGTAGACCAATCCCCGGACCACGTCGCGGTCGCTGGCGTACTTGGCCTGTTCGATTTTCCGCTGGAATTCCTGGATCTGTGCCTGACGCCGCTGCAACTCGTACATAGGGCCTCCCCAAATAGTTGATGGTGACTCTATTATAGCCTAAGTCTTTCGCGGGGATTCTAGAGGCTGGCGGCGCGACTCTCACTTCATGCGGCCTGTTGAAATTTGGCGGCGTAGGCGAATGCCGCTATGATTTCAGGTGATTTATCGGCACCGCTTCATTGTCCACCAGGAGGAACGGATGAAACGACCGCTTTTACTCGTGTTACTGGCGTTGCTGGTTGCGCTTCCGCTGACCGCCACGGCCCAGGATTCGGAAACCGTGGTGATTCGTGGATTCGGCAATATCACCTCGTTTAACCCGCTGTTTACCAACGATGGCGCGTCCTTGCAGGCGTATGCCATCCTGTGGCCTGCGCCCTTCGACGTGGACCGCGATACCGGCGCGCCGGTTCCGGGCCTGACCAGTTGGACCATTTCGGACGACGGCCTGACGTATACCTTCACCATTCGGGACGATGCCAACTGGAGCGATGGCACGCCGATCACGTCGGCGGACTTCAAGTTCGTCGTCGATGCCATCAAGGACCCGGACGTGGCTTCGGTGCTGGAACCGAATGTCGAACTGATCGAGTCGATCAACGTGATTGACGACAAGACGTTTGAAGTGGTCCTGTCGAGCGCCGACTGCGCTGCGCTGAGCAACATCGGCGGGCTGAATTTCCTGCCGTCGCACCGCTTCGCCGCCGACTTCAGCGACATCGAAACCAACGACCTGAACACCAACCCCGACATCAGCGGCGGCCCGTACATCCTCGAAGATTGGGCACCGGATGAATATCAGTCGTACACGGCCAACCCGACCTTTTTCAGGGGGACACCGGGCATCCCGCGCCTGATCAACCGCGTCATCGGCGAACAGGCTGTCGCGCTGCAATCGATTCAGGCCGGCGAGATCGACTACACCTACTTCCAGGGCGACCTGTTCCAGCAGATTCAGAATACCGACAACCTGCAATGGGAAATCTTCCCGCAGATGTCGGTCAACTTCCTGTCGCTGAACTGGGCCGACCCGAATGCCCCGCAGCCCGGCTATGATGCTGACGGCAATGCGACGCAGGCTCCGCACCCCATCTTCAGCGATGTCAACGTGCGCAAGGCGGTCGCGATGGGCTACAACAAGGCCGACATCCTGGCGACCCTGGGCGGCGATCAGGGCGGCACCCCGCTGATCGGCCCGGTCAATCCGGCGCTCGGCTGGGCCTATGCCAGCGACATCGAGCCGTACCCGTATGATCCCGATGCGGCCAAAGCGCTGCTGGATGAAGCCGGTTGGGTCGATTCGAACGGCGACGGCATCCGCGAGAAAGACGGCGTGCCGCTGTCCTTCACCATCCGCTACAGCGACATTCTGCTGTTCTTCGAAACGACGGCGCTGGTCGCTCAGGATCAACTGAGCCAGATCGGGTTCGACGTGCAGTTGGAGAAGGTGGAATGGGCGAATTATCTGACGGAAGTCTACTTCGGCCAGATGTACGACGCCACGCCGATGAGCAACAGCGGTGGGACCGCGCCCCCGGACCCGAACGACTTCATGTCGCTGATCCTGGGGACGGAAGACGTGCCGGGCAGCGGCAACAACATCGCCTCTTACGTCAACCCGCAGATCGACGAGCTGATCGCGGCGGGTCGGACCGCCTCGGGCTGCTCACCGGAAAGCCGCGCCGACATCTACAAGCAGATTCAGCAGATCTCGCATGACGATGTGGCCTATGACTGGACATTTGTGCCGAATATCTGGCAGACGGCCAACAAGCGCATTCAGAACTTCCGACCGGGTCCGTCGTGGGTGTTCTACGGCTACACGGGCTTCGTGCAGGAATGGCAGATCGCGCAGTAAGTTTGCGCGCAGCGTTTAGAATCGGTCGGGGAGGGCGCGAGTCCTCCCCGGTTGTTTTTCCCCGCCACATGGACCTGCTTTAACCCCCAGACATCCGCATTCCAGAATCTGCCGCCGACAGCCACGCCCATTCCGACGCACCTGGCCGACCGGGTCGAACTGGTGGCGATGCTGGGAATCTCAGTATGCCTATCGATTGCTCTGCGTCGGTCTTATGCGGATGACAAATCGCAGGATATATAGCCATATATTCGACGATATGAACTTATCACGATGAATTGTAGTATTAGAGGAAGATTGGTCAAACGTAAGATAGGTGGGAAGCAATATGATCCCTGTCAATACGCGTTTGTCGACTTATGTGTATTTTGTCTTACTAATAATTTTTGTATCTGCTTTAACCTTGGTCGCTTACACTGGGTTTTTCTCACGATATTTGGGAGATGATTATTGCTCGGCAGAAGCGTTTAATGAAAACGGATTGATTGGTTCTGCCGTTAATTGGTATATGACCTGGGAAGGACGATATACCCATACGCTTATTCGAGGCTTCATAGGTTTTGTAGGTCCACGAGGTGTTTCCTTTTTCCCCCTCTTCCTCCTTGTTCTTTGGATACTTGCTCTGACATTTCTTCTCACGGAAATAGGCAAAATCCTTCGCATGAGAGTGATTTTCCCCGGCTCGTTGGTGTCCGCTTCCATAATCGTGTTTGTCAGCCTGGATGGTGTACCACTAGCCGTGAAAATCCAGGCCTTTTACTGGGCTATGGGATCCACACCCTATACCCTGCCCATCATTCTGATCATCTTCAATATGGGGTTGTTTCTGGCGCTGGCTCGGAAGAATCACTTAAAAAACACGCCAATACAGGTGTTGATGACAATGGGAATTACCTTCTTAGCGAGTGGCCTTTCCGAGATAGCTGCCATCTTCCAGATTGCGGTTTTTATGCTTGTGCTGTGTCTTTGTCTGCTATTTGTGCCTCGTGCTTACAGACGTACAGCCATTCACCTAGCCCTTCTGAACCTTGTTTGCGCACTGATCGGTTTCGGTTTCTTACTGGCTGCGCCTGGAAATAAGGTCCGCGGAGCAAGTCTTAGCCCGAATTCCCTTGAAACGACGCTGAGGCTCGCGATAACGCATTTTCGTGAGCCGATACTGCATAATAC
>JAIOHO010001117.1 GCA_019912905.1 Anaerolineae bacterium | reverse complement strand
CATGCCTTTTTCATCGTGGGTGGTTATCTGCTGCTGCGGGTGGACGTGGCCGCCGGACGCCAGATTGCCCGGAATGAGGATGCGGCGATACTGGGCGAGTAAAGGCTTATTTTGCCAGAATCGCGGCCAGCTCGATCAGTTCCGGGTTGAGCACCTTGTGCCTGCCGACGACTTCCTCCAGTGGGGTGGTCGTCACCTGGTTGGTATTCAAGCCAACGAGCACGCCATATTCGCCGCGCGCCAGGGCATCCACGGCCCCTGCGCCCAGGCGAGTCGCCAGCACGCGGTCGAACGCCAGGGGCGCACCGCCGCGCTGGACGTGGCCGAGCTTGGTCACGCGCAGATCGAAGCCAAGCTGCTCCTCATGCTCACCAAAATACTGAGCCAGTTTTTCGGCATTGTAATGAGCGCCTTCGGCCACGACGACGATGCCATGTGCTTTGCCGCGCTGGTAGGCCGCTTGAATCTCGTCGGCGACCCGGTCTGGCGGCATCTCGGCTTCAGGGATGACGATCGCTTCCGCGCCGCCAGCGATCCCGGCCATGAGCGCCAGGTAGCCACAACTGCGCCCCATTACCTCAATCAGGAAGGCCCGTTCATGAGAGGACGCCGTGACTTTCAGTCGGTCGATGGCTTCCAGGGCGATATTCAGCGCCGTATCGACGCCAATAGTGATTTCGGAGCCGTACAGGTCGTTGTCGATGGTCGAGGCGATCCCCACGACCGGAAAGCCCATTTTGTGCAGTTCATAAGACCCGGTTTGCGAGCCGTTGCCGCCGATGACGACCAGCGCCTCGATTTCGTGCTGGTTCAGCGTGCGCAGGGCCTGGTTGCGGCCTTCGACTGTCCTGAACTCCGGGCAGCGCGCGCTGCCGAGAATCGTGCCTCCCTGCTGGATAATGCCGCCCACGTCGCGAGCACCCATTAACAGCATCTGGCCGAGGATGCTGCCTTGAAAGCCCTGTTTGATACCGTAGACTTCCCATCCCTGGTTGAGGCCGCTGCGCACGACGGCACGAATGGCCGCGTTCATCCCCGGCGCATCTCCGCCGCTGGTCAAGACTGCGATGCGTTTCATGTTTCTAAGCCTCCGTGGTGCATTCAGGAGAACAAGGCAAGGATTTAATTGTCTGAAAAGAACGTATTGAGGAGATCTTCACCGGGTTCTTCAGACCGCGCCACCATCATCTCCAGCAGCGTGACCTCAAATTGATACAGCCCCTGGATTCTCCCCAGCAGTTGAACGGCTTTGTTGGAAGCCAGAAGTGCCTGCTTGCTGGTCTGGGGTACCTGCTGGAGGATGCCCGCAGCGAGGTAGGCGAAGGCCACCGGGTCGTTCGGCCAATCGGGTAGTTGAAACTGGACATTCTCGACACGAGACAGAATATCGAGATAGCGCATCACCGGTGGGCGAAGCTGTTCCACCGCGCGAATCAGCGTCCGCATGTTGCCCCGTTCGATCGGACGCATTTCGACCAGGCCGGTCAGGTAGGGGTGTTCATAATGGAGTGACTGAATTTCAAAACGCTCCTGGCCGACCGCGGTAATATCCATGCGACCGTGTTCCAGGGGCTGGACACGGGCGATGCGCGCCGTACAGCCGATCATGTGCGGCTTGGCCGAGCCAAATGCTTCCGTGCCTTCGGCAATGAGTACCACACCAAACGGCTGTTTGGAATCCAGGCACAGGCTGATCATCTCCTTGTAACGCTCCTCGAAGATGTGCAGGTGAATGAGCGTGCCTGGGAACAACACACTGTTAAGCGGAAAAAGAGGTAATTCGAGCATCGATCAGGTATGAATCCTTGTATTTTGAATTCCCATTATAGCCTCCGGCAGCCGGGTTCAACAACCGTGTGTCCGCCTCAAAAATGAGACGGCCTATCGAGATAATCGAGCGGCGCATCGGTCAGGAATCTGCTGGCGGCGTTACCTTCGGCAATGCTATCATGAAGCACACGACGCCCGCTGGAAGGTGACTCCTGTATGGCCTCAAACGCGTTTCCGCCTGCTTATTTCCGTCGGGAAGACGAACGCGACGACCCGTTGTTTTATAGTTTTCCGCGCCTGGTGGTGCATATCGATGACCATGCCATCGCTGCCCTGACTGAAGTCTATCGCCGGGTACTGCCTGCCGGTGGGGTTGTGCTCGACCTGATGAGCAGCTACCGCTCGCATCTGCCGGAGGATGCGGCACTGGCGGCGGTCATGGGCCTGGGCATGAACGCCGTCGAAATGGCTCAGAATCCTCAGCTCGATGATTATGTCATCCATGATCTGAATGCTGCGCCCATGCTGCCGTTTGAGGACGGCGTCTTCGACGCGGTCATCTGCGCGGTGTCGGTGCAGTACCTGACGCGCCCGTTGGACGTGTTCCGCGAAGTCCGCCGCATCCTGAAGCCGGGCGGCGTCTTCGTCGTCTCGTTTTCCAACCGGTGTTTTCCGACAAAGGCCGTAGCAGCCTGGCGAGCGATGACCGACGTGGAGCGCCTGGCGCTGGTGAGCCAGTATTTCGACCTATCAGGCGGCTGGTATGAAGCGGACAGCGCTGCTACCGAGTCGTCGGGGCATGACCCGCTGTATGCGATCTGGGCACGTAAATCAGCAGCCTATTGAAGCCATTCAGGGCAACATAAGTGCGAGTAATTTATCTTTGTAAGTGGTTGTCCAACCTTTCCAAGGAACCATATAACTTGACGGATACTGGGCATTCAGGTCATAGAATATAGACAGACTACTGGCGGGACTATCCCAACCACTAATCACAAAATTGTCAACTTGATCGAGTGTTAAGCGCACACCTTGAGAGTAGTAAAGTACATTCGGAGAAGCATAGTGATTGCCCCATGTAATCGAAAGTGCCTGAGGCTTTCCAAGTAAAATTGCCCAATCGCCCAACCTTATGTGACCCGAAATCCCACAACCAATCGTGATCTGAGAAATGATCGTATCCTCTGTCTGATCGGCAGCTGTTTCTGCCCTATTGAAGTTAATGATCAAATAGGCACCATCTTGGCGACGAGTTATTGTAAGCCAATCAGTACCCTCAAAGGGATTATGACCCAAAGTGTAATCATACTCAGCAAGGCGGTATGTACTTCTGAGTAGTGTTTCTGCCTCGCCAATCGTGGTCTTACCTGGAACAATGCCTATCCAGCATGGTAATTGGCAATCTTGCAGATGTAGTATTTCCAATTCAGGTGATAACCTTTGTTGTCGAGCAATAAATAAAATGATGAGTGTCAGGAAAAACAAGAATTGAAGTAGCAGCAATATACCCCTAGCGAAGATCTGCTTCAATCGAATTCCTTTCTCACCAAAGCCTATATCACAAAGGTGAGTTAAGTCTCAAGTTTTAGCAGCTTTCAACCTTCACCTTCTGAGATTAAGTTGCTTGGGCATAGTAGTACAAACTGGAAGAATCACCATACTGGAGTTTTCCAGTGCAATCTTACGGATTGAGACCACTAGGCTGAGTAATTCTACAATCCTTCAGGGCTTGCGGCAGATCAAGATGCGGCGCAGGCCGAGTAACGGCATCAGGGTATGCGGCGTCCGCGCTTCGATCCATTCGCCTAACCGGACCAGGGATTTCGGGCCGCCGGGGATCAGCACGGTGGTCGCCTGTTTGTCGATGCGGTATCCGGCCTCGCGTACCATCCGCTGCAAGCGTCCGTAGCGGATGAAGCGGTGCGGCCCCTCGGAATGATGCGCGCCGGTGATGGCCGCCAGCGCGTGCACAGGCTCCCAGAGGACATTCGGTGTGGTCAGAATCAGCGTGCCGCCGGGTTTCGTCACACGGGCCAGTTCATGCACCAGCAGTTCGGGCAGTGACAGATGTTCGACCGTCTCGAAACACAACACGGCATCGAAGGTGTGATCCTCGAAGGGCAGGCGGTACGTATCGAATTTGACCCACTCGAAATTCTCGAATCCGCCTGCGCGCAGCCGCTGGCGGCAAATTTCGCCCATGTTTTCGGAAACGTCCGCGCACATGGCAGACCCAACCCGGCCCTGTTGGTAAAAGTAGAGCGTGCCGTTGCCGGTCCGGGCGCAAATATCCAGCACGTGCGCCCCGGCAGGCCAGTCGCTCATGTTCAGGCCATCGACGAAGCGCCGGAAATAGGAGTAGGTTTCGGCATTGATGTCGTCGTAATCTTCGGTGCGGCCCCAATGTACTCCCACCGCTTCCAGCGACCAGTGCGGGCGCAGCCAGTGGCGGATTTCGGCAGCGATACGCGTCACCAGGGAATCCGTATGAGCGAGTTTCAGGGCGTTCTCGTGCCAGGTGTCAAATTGAATCTGTCTTAAGCCCGCGCGTTTGACGGGTTTGGAGGCATCTTTCCAGGTTTTACGGGCGGTATCGAACAGCGGCCCGATCAGGCGGATAGGCAGTCTTTCGACGATGCGCCGGGCGAGGGTCGTGCTGCATACCCGGAACAAGCCAGAAATCACCACCTCGACCAGCCTGCGCGACAGCGGAATCTCGCGTGGGCGGTAGCCATAATCCGGCACCGGCTGGCCGCTGGCCCTGCGCCAGTCCATGCGGATGAATGCGCCACGCTTTTTGAAGTCGATCATGTGGCCGTGCATCGCCAGCACTTCGTTCATGTCCACCGGGTCGAGTTCGACCAACCCCTGCGCCTGCATATCGGACAGGACCTGTTCGCCACGCTCGGTGCGCGCCACGACCACCGAATACCCCTGGCGCAGCGCCTCGTAGCGGGGACTCCAGGCGTCGCCCACCGAAAAATCCGTTAATTCGTTGGTGAAGTCCACACTGTATAGCGTGCTGCGGGTGATATAGAAGGGGATCAGATAGTTGTAGTAGAACTTGGCGGCTTGGAATTCCTTGCCGGATCGCGTGCGGATCGAGAGGTAGCCCGGCCACTCGCCTTCGCGGTAGCGCAGCCGCGTGATATCGTGGATGTGGTGGACTCCGTTGGAGCGCAGGTAACTCTTAATGGCCTCGAAGTACATGTTCGTGCCGGTGTAGGGGCCGAGGGTGTAGACGATTTTTTGCGCAGCCGGGTTGCCAAGCTGCTGCAAGCGCCGGATGGCCGCAACCTGATCGGGCAGGCCGACATAGGCCAGCCGCCCATCGAACTCGGCGGCCTGCTGCAAAATCGTGTTGACTGGCACGGGCTGATAAACGCTCTGGCTGGCAGCGCGAAGATCCGCTTCGGTTCGGGCGATCACGGCTTCGGCCTGCCAGGGCTTCGGCTGACCCTGCCGCACGGTGACGGCACCATCAATCAGTCCGGCGCGCAGCAGATAGATCAGCGTCTGCGTGATGACGCCGCCCGAAGCCCCCTGTCGCCGGACCTCCGGCACTGCGGAATAGCCGATCCAGGCGCGGCGGTAATGGCCCACCAGCCTGTTTTCCGGCTGCCGCCCGAAGACAAAATCGTTCAGGTCCGGGTAATTCAGTCCTTTACCAGGGCAGGCGGTGAAGGCTTCTGGCGGCAGATCGGGCGCATCATGTACTGGCTCTGGGATCGGGCCATAAGGAGTCTCACGC
>JAIOHO010001116.1 GCA_019912905.1 Anaerolineae bacterium | reverse complement strand
ATGCCGACGCGTCGCTGCTGGCGCGCATTGACGATCATGCCGCCTTCGACCTGACTCTGAACGTGCTGGACGCACAGATCGCCGCCTATCCGGTGCCTGCCGACTGCCGCTGCATCGTTCAGGTCCGCGATTTTGCCGGGGCCGCCGGGACGCTCGACCTGCGCATCGAGATTGAATCTTGACCCATTCGGCGGGCAATGCTACTATACGCTCACAACCAATTGTGCCTGTAGCTCAGCGGATTAGAGCGATGGTCTACGGAACCATAGGTCGGGGGTTCGAGTCCCTCCAGGCACGCAGCAAAAACGGCCAGCGAACGCGCTGGCCGTTTTTATTTTCTCGGTGACGGGAAGAGGGCGGAATTTCTGGCCCCGCCCTCTTCAAAATGGACTGAACACTACAGCACGATGCTGACCTTCGGCTCCTGCCCACCGCGTCCAGGGATAAAGATGACCTTGCGCGGCTCGCTGCCGTTCAGGATGCGCTGTGCGCCGCTGCCCTCCAGCGCGATACGGATGGCCGCTTCTTCGCTGATGTCGGCAGGCACGTCGATGCGATCGACTACTTTTTTACCGGCCTGGACCACCAGCACGGTCGTATCCTCTTTGGCTTTTTCGGCGTCGAAGACCGGCCAGGATTGGTTGTGGATGCTGTACGCGCCGCCGATGCGCCCCCACAATTCTTCGGCGGTGTGCGGCGTGAAGGGGGCCATCAGCACCAGCATCGTGCGCACGGTTTCCTTCCAGGCGGCCTCGCCGATTTTGCCGTCGCGTGCGGCGGGGCGGAGTTCGTTCTTCAGTTCCATCAGGGCGGCGATGGCCGTGTTGAAACTGAATTTTTCCAGGCTGTCGGTCACGCGGGCGATGGCCTGATGCAGTTTGCGTTCAATGGAACGCTCTACGCCTGGATCGCCAGTCTTAGCCTGTGGTCCGGCGATCACCAGATCCCAGACTTCGTTCAGCCAGCGCTGCGGCCCTTTGATTCCGTCCGGGTCCCAGGGGCCGCCCTTCTGCCAGTCGAAGGCGAACATCAGGTAGGCGCGCACCGTATCCGAGCCATATTCCTGGACCAGCTCGTCCGGGTTGACGACGTTACCCTTACTCTTGGACATACGCTGGATTTCCAGATGATGTTTCAACTGGTTGACGCTGTTCGGGCCGGGGATGGTCGGGATCTCGATCTTGGCCGTTTCCGGCACTTCGACGATCATCGTTTCACCCGCCGGGTCCTGCACGGTCAGCAGATTTTCGGTGCGGCGCACCAGTTCGCCATAAAAGACCTTCCCGGCGGTTTCCGCGCGCATGGCCGAGTCGATGCTGCCATCGACCACCTGAACCTGGTCGGCGATCAGTTTGTTGCTGCCCGCCGAGTGGCCGGTGACCAGCAGCATGTCGCCCTTGCGCTCCGCCCCCAGCACCTGCCCCTGGTTGCGCAGTTGCAGCATCGGCTCACCTTTCAACAGAATCTCCGGGTCACGGCCATGTTCGTCCATGATCTCCATCGTTTCATCGAACACGCCCAGATCGCGCATAGCCTTGGCGAACCAGCGCGAGTACAGCAGATGCATGGTGGCATGTTCCGCGCCGCCGGTATAGGTATCGACCGGCAGCCAGTAAGCCGCTTCTTCCGGGTCGAAGGGGGCCTGCTGGTAGTGCGGACTCAGGTAGCGGTACCAGTACCATGACGAGCACATAAACGTGTCCATCGTGTCGGTTTCGCGCTGGGCCGGGTGGCCGTCCGAATCGACGGTATTCAGAAAAGGTTCGTGATAGGTCAGCGGGCTGCGTCCGGTCGGCATGAATTCGACATCTTCTGGCAGCAGCACCGGCAGTTGATCGTCCGGCACCGTTTCCATCGTGCCATCCTGCCGGTGAATGATCGGGATCGGGCTGCCCCAATAACGCTGGCGGCTGATCAGCCAGTCACGCAGGCGGTAGTTGATGGCCTTCCGCCCGACTCCCTGCTCCTCCAGCCATGCCGTCACCTTAGCCTTGGCGTAGGGGACGCGGCTGCCTGTCTCATCGGCCTGGATGCCCAGTGTGTCGCTGAACGCCCCGGAATGAATCATCGTGCCGTAGTCGGCATGGAACAGCACCTCCTGATACCACGCCTGGCCGGACAGCATTTCCATCACGGTACGTTTCTCACGAACGGAGGGTTCCAGCGCCCGGCAGCGTTCCATGATCTGGCGATCCGATTCGACCGAATCCAGCGTCAGGACGGCATCCTCGAAGACAAAGGCCCAGCGGTTGCCGACGACTTCGGTCCAGGAGCCGGGTTGCAGGTACTGCTGCACGATGGCGATGTAGGCATCCGCTTGCTCGACCGTCAGCGACACAAAGACCTGCCGCTGGTCGTTGACTTCATAGGCGATGCCCGCTGCATCCAGGGCGGCCATGAACCCGGCTTTGACCCATTTGCCTTCCCAGGTGAAGCTGCGGGCCGCACCATCACTGCGGGCGATGACCGGGATGATCGGCAAACCGAACTTCAGGGCAAAGGCAAAGTCGCGTTCGTCGTGCGCTGGGACCGCCATAATCGCGCCGGTGCCGTAGGTGATCAGCACGTAATCGGCAATCCAGATGGGGATGCGTTCCTGATTGACCGGGTTGATGGC
>JAIOHO010001115.1 GCA_019912905.1 Anaerolineae bacterium | reverse complement strand
GCGTCAACTGGATGCCGGTCTGGTACAGGCCGCCGCCAACGGGCAGGTTCTGGAGGCCGCGCCGCTGCTTACCCGCCTGCTGGACGATGCCAGCCCTGTGGTGCGTGGACATGCGGCCTGGGCGCTGCACCGCATCGCCGGGGAAGCCGCTCGCCCGGCCCTGATAAGCCTGTCAGCGCGCGAAACCGATCCCGATGTGCGCCGCGAACTGGATGCCCTGAACCTGTAGCGCCGCTGGTGCGGACTGGCCCTAGAGCGCGGTTGGTCATTTCGCATACAATGAGCAGACATTTTTTGTATGGAATCGACCATCTGCATGACCGCCAACCGCCTGTCTCTCGCTCGCATCCCACAAACCCTGCACCGCTACCCGCGCCAGTTGTGGCTGCTCTTCGCCGGTTTTCTGATCAACCGGGCCAGCAGCAGCATGATCTGGCCGTTTCTGACGATCTATATGCGGGAACAACTGCGCGCGCCGCTGTCCACCATCTCGCTGCTGTTCACGGTCCAGGCCGTCGCCGGATTGACCGCAACCATGTTGATCGGCCCGGCCATGGACCGCATCGGGCGCAAGCGCATCATGATCGTCAGCCTGCTTACCACCAGCGCGATCCTGATCGGGATGCAGGCAGCCACGTCCCTGCCCGCCTGGATCGTGCTGATTGCGCTGTATGGCATGAGCACGCCGATTTTTACGGTCGGCGGCAACGCGATGGTGGCCGACGTGGTGGACGACGTGCATCAGCGCACCGAAGCCTACGCCCTCATTCGCATGGCCCAGAACCTGGGCATCGCCATCGGCCCGGCAGTCGGCGGCGCGCTGATCGTCGTGTCGTACAGCCTGACCTATTACCTGACCGCCTTTGTGAACGTGCTGCTGGCCGGGTTCATCATCGTCTTTCTAACGGAGACGCTCGGTCCACAGCTCATCGAAAGTCTGCGCCCGCCCGGTGGCTATGGCCCCCTGCTGCGCGACCGTGCCTTTATGATTTTCTGCGCGATTTTTGTGCTGATCCAGATGATCGTGGCACTGGTCTTTGGCCTGCTGTCGGTGTATGCCAAGGAGAATTTCGGCATCCCAGAAAATCAGTACGGCCTGATTGTCGTCATCAACGCGGTCATGGTGGTCCTGTTCCAGTACCGCATGACCCGCTTCACCCAGCGGTTCCGACATCTGACGGTGATGGCCGCCGGGTCGCTGCTGTACGCGCTGGGCGTCGTGAGCATCGCCCTGGGCAGCAGCTTCGCCGCCTTTGCCGTCAGTATGGTCATCATCACCCTCGGCGAACTCATGGTTTTCCCGACGACGCTGGCGCTGGTGGCGCACATGGCCCCGGCAGGCATGCGCGCCCGTTACATGAGCATCTACAGCCTGACGTACACTGTGGCGATGGGGATCGCTCCGGTCTTTGGCGGCTTCCTGAACGATTGGGTCGCCCCGGCAGCCATCTGGTATGGTGGCATGCTGCTGGGACTGGCCGCTGCGCTGTGTTTCCTGCTGCTGATGCGCACCGACCTGATCAGCGATCAGTAAAAAAGCATGACAGGAGTCACTAGCATTTGCATACCCCCAGGGGTATAATCATTGCAATCATAGATCAGAGGAGTTACAATCGTGTCCACAAAGGTATTTCAGGTCCCGAACATCGGCTGCGACGGCTGTGTGCGGACCATCAAGAACGAACTCGGTCAGATTGCAGGCGTCCAGAAAGTGGACGGCGTGGTCGATACCCGGACAGTCACCGTAGAATGGGTCGATCCCGCCAATTGGCAGCAGATCGTAGAGACGCTCCAGGAAATCGATTACGCGCCCGCCGAGGCGTAAAAGCCAAATAGATTTATCTCGCCAAAAGGAAAAGGACTCTCGCGGGTGGAGTCCTTTTCGCTTTCCCTAAGATCGAACAATCGACCTATTTCTTTAGCGGATTAATGTCCCACGAATACGCTTTTTCGCCATGATTGCGCCGAATCTTTAATGTCGCCCCTTTTGCCAACTGAAAGTCATAATTCCATGGCCCGAGGATTTCAGGTCGAGGATTAATGTTAGCCGGTAAGTATCTCTGAATAGCCTCATTGATTTTCCAATCAGGGGTCACGCTTTCAAATCGCGTCCACCCAAGTCCGACATCGCACAATTGCCAGAGACAACCGTCATCACTTTCAAAAACTTGAACATGGTAGCCAATAATATCAGGGACATTGACATCCCAAGCTCTTAAAATAAGCTCCCGCTTTTTAGGCCGTCTTTGGGTAATGAGGGGTTCCTCTACGTCCCCAGCCTTCAGTTTAGCAAGTCGCTCCTGAAGCAAGCCATCAGTGATTCCAAACTGGGAAAAACGTGGCATAAAGTAAGCGCTTATTTCCTGCTCCAATTTGTCAAATAAGTCAGCATAAGCATCTAACTCTTCAATGAGTGTGAGCACGTCTTGCGCATCATACATGAGATGAATACGTTCATACCAGAAATGATGTGCTAAGAACTTTCTTTTTGCCAATGCATCGTCTAGGCGTAAAGAAATCTCCTCTGGAAGTAATTCCTCAAAGGGGTGTTTCAGTTCGCCAATCAATTGACCCAATGTTAGGGAAAACGCCAGGGAGATTTTTTCTTCGATACGCGGTCGTGTAGCATCTTCTTTCTTATCGAATGTGAGCATTGCGTACACGACACACAAGCTCCTATGCAAAACTTCGCTGAGATAATACGCAAGCCCAAACTTTGCGTAAGTCTCTTTTATCAAGTCCTCTGAAGGAGGATTAGGCACTTCTATCTGTTCTGGTGACAAATCAGTGTCTCCTCATACTCCATCCGGCAGCGGGACGCCCAATTCATTTGCTAACCCGGCCAGCTCCTGCCACACCGAATCCGGCAGCGGGATGCCGTCCTGCACGCGCTGCGCATACGAACGGGCTTCCGGCTCGCCCGGCACCAGCACTTCCTCGAAACCTTCGGCAGGCGGCGTCGCTTGGACCCGCTCGATCAATTCATCCACCATCTGCTCGAAGTGATCCAGGGCGGTAAAGCGCTCGATCTGAAGCGCGATCATGACCGTCGGATTACCCAGTTTGAAGCCTGACGTCGAAACCGGCGCGAAGCCGCTGAGGAGCGTGGCGACGATTTCGATCATCATCGACAGGCCGGACCCCTTATAGCTGCCGAACGTCCGCAGCATGCCGCCGTCGTAAAAGACATTCGGGTCGGTGCTGGCGCGCCCCTCGCGGTCGTAGATCCAGTCCTCCGGCACTGGCAGCCCTTTGCTGCGCGCCACCTGTAATTTCCCTTCGGCCACCATCGACGTGGCGAAATCGAGAACCAGCGGCGCGCGTCCATCTTGCACCGGCACCGCCCAGGCCATCGGATTGGTGCTGAAGCGGCGTTCGCGCCCGGCATACGGCGTCACCGAGCCGCCGACCATCGACCCGGCGGTCATGACGAGGCCGATCAGTCCCCGCTCCGCCAGCATCTGGGCATATTCCCCCAGGCGGCCAATATGATTGACCTGGCTGAGCGCGACGCTGCCC
>JAIOHO010001114.1 GCA_019912905.1 Anaerolineae bacterium | reverse complement strand
GCGATCACCTTCATCGACGGCGAGCAGGGCATTCTGCGCTATCGTGGCTATCCGATCGAACAGTTAGCCGGGCAGTCCACCTTTCTGGAGGTCTCCTATCTGCTTATTTACGGCAAGCTGCCCTCCCCGCAGGAACTGACTGACTTCAAGTACCGGCTGACCTATCACACCCTCATTCACGAAGATATGAAAAAGTTTTTCGAGGGCTACCCGCCCTCCGCGCACCCGATGGCGATCATGTCGGCCATGGCGGTTTCACTGTCCGCCTATTACCCGGAACTGGACGACCCGGATTCAATCGACCTGAACATTATCCGGTTGATCGCCAAGTTCAAGACGCTGGCCGCGTTCGCCTTTAAGAAATCCATCGGCCAGCCCTTCATCTATCCGCGCAATGACCTGGACTACACGTCGGATTTCATGCACATGATGTTCGCGGTGCCCGCCGAACAGTATCCGGTGTCGGAGGTGGTGACCCGCGCGCTGGACCTGCTGCTGATCCTGCACGCTGACCACGAGCAGAATTGCAGCACCTCCACCGTGCGGATGGTCGGCAGCAGCCGGGCCAACCTGTTCGCGTCGATCGCATCCGGCATCTCCGCGCTGTGGGGGCCGCTGCACGGCGGCGCGAATCAGGAAGTCATCAATATGCTTCAGATGATCAAGGATGACGGCGGCGACTACCGCAAGTACATGGAAATGGCGAAGGACAAAAACTCACCCTTCCGCCTGATGGGTTTCGGCCACCGGGTTTACAAGAATTTCGACCCGCGCGCCACCATCCTCAAACAGTCGGCGCATGATGTGCTGGACGAACTGGGCGTCAATGACCCGCTGCTGGACATCGCGATGAATCTCGAAGAGATTGCCCTGCACGACGATTATTTTGTCGATCGGAAACTGTACCCCAACGTCGATTTTTACAGCGGCATCATCTACCGCGCGATGGGCATCCCCACCAACATGTTTACCGTGATGTTTGCCCTGGGCCGTCTGCCGGGGTGGATCGCGCAGTGGAAAGAGATGCGCGAAGACCCGACCACGCGTATCAGCCGCCCGCGCCAGATCTATACCGGTGCCAATGCCCGCGACTACGTGCCGCTGGACCAGCGTTAACCCTAATCCGAGGGGGCGTCGAAGTGGTGTGCTCCCTGCGGTCAACACACGCAAGTTTCAGCTTTAAGTCACATCCCGCTCCGAATTCAGGGGCAGGAAAAAAACAGCGAACCGGCTCCCTTCTCCCTCGAATTTGGGGAGAAGGGTTGGGGGGGTGAACATGTCGAAACGGCACCCCCTTTTTTGTCGCCCACTTCTGTCCGTTTTTGCCAGCGCCGATCAGAGAAGGGGAATCGCATGGGCGAGAATGACGTGACCGCAGCCGGAACTGCCGAGGTCCTCGCCCTGGCCGAAGCCACCCCGCGCCGCCTCGCCCTCAGCACCGCAGGGATGGATGATGCGCGTCTCTGCCAGCCTCCCGCGCCGGGCGAATGGTCAGCCCTGGACATTCTGAATCACCTGCGCGCCTGCGAAGAGGTCTGGATGCACAGCGTTCAGGCGATGCTGGCGCATGACACCCCCAGTCTGAAGGAAATTCACCCGCGCCAGTGGATCAGGACCCTCAGCCCCTATACGACTCAATCTTTTGCCAGCAGTCTCCAGGTTTTTACACTGCGCCGCGAGGCCCTGCTGATCACCTTGCGGGCGCTTTCCCCGGCGGATTGGGCGCGCCAAGGCCGCCTCGACCGCCAAACGCACACCGTTTACAGCCACGTCCGCCGCATGGTGCAGCACGAAGAGGTCCACTGTGACCAGATCGACCCACAATTCAACGTCAAGTCTGAATAAGGTGGGATGGGTTTACTCAACGGGTTTTGTGACATCGATGATTTCTACCCAGATTTCCTGGCCCTGGGGGAACACGAGCTGCTGGCAAGCGGTCTACCGCAGCAGCGGATAATTAGGTCCGGGTTGCAACTGGCCGAGACGCCGGACAGCATGCGTGAAGCCTGCCGCCGCAGGTAGCTTCTCTCCCGCCCGGAAGTAGTTCAGATCCCACCACCAGGCCGCCAGTATGAAGCGGCTTTTGCCCCACTGTTTCTGATAATCCGCAGGTCGTCCACCACAAAACAGAGGCTGTGTTTGCCCTGATAACAGGGCAAACGCATCAAATTTGACGAAAGGTTCTCAACGGCTCAGGATGCTTTCTTAGAGGCGAACGGACATGTTCGCCCACCAGGGCAATCACATAGGTCTGCCCCTACAAAATCTGAGAACCTGACACTTT
>JAIOHO010001113.1 GCA_019912905.1 Anaerolineae bacterium | reverse complement strand
CAGCGCCGGGCGCTGGCAGTCTGGAATGATGGATATTTGCTCGTGGTGTCAGCATCAAGCTTCTCCCAGTCGAATTTCCAGTTCTTCACGGCACACGGGCAAACTACGGATGGTGGGGAAGTCACCCATGCTGATGTAGGTCAAGAAAGATCGAATGGGCAGCTGGTGCAATAAATTGTAGATGTACTGACCCATGATCGAGGCAACCATATCGTTCACCAGCAGGTGCTGACTGCCTTCAACCAAGAGATCAGCGCAGGAAACACCCGGTTCCGGTGTGGGACGTGCAGGTTCATGCTCCGGCTGAAGCAGCTCCGGGAAAAGCAACCCTTCCTCCGGCAGATAGGGATACTTGCCCTCTCGACCATCAAGAAAACGGCGTACCAGGTCGGGGTCGTCGGCATTCCCGATGCAGACCTGGGCGGTTTTCACGTCATTCCCGCCAAATACGCCAACACCGTTGACCTGATGGATCGCCTGCCGCGCCTCATGATTGTCGACGCAGCTCACCACCAGATTGCCACCATAGCGGTCAAAGTGGCGGACGGGATCAACGCAATCGGGGATCCAGCGCGCCTCTAAACCGAGCGCCAAGTTGAGCATCCGTCCGACACACTCAGCCTTATTCATGCCCAGCACCGAGGGTGAGAAAAGCTGGCGTCCGACATTCTTCTCCTCGATAGCATCCGGGTCGATCAGCACAATCTGCGGCGCGTGCCGCCGCGAGCGCTGCATGTCGTAGGCGATCCGTCCGACGATGCGGGCCACCTGTGCGCCGGTGCCGCCCACACCAACAATGGTGACGGTTTTGATGTACACATTCGGGTCGAATTCGCCGCTCATGAGGCATCTCCCAACACTTGCGCCAGCGTCTTTTTGGCCGGGATGAGGTCAGCCGTCGGATAGCGTTTTGCGCCTTTTGCTTCCAGTTCGATGAGCTTCTGCCGGATGTCATGGGGATGGCTTCTGGATTTTCCGTTACAGGCGTGGTCGCCAAAGGGAGAACCGAGCAGCATTGACCAATCTTCAGCCAGCGATGTGCCAGATAGCGCCTCGTCGGACACGCGCTGCACCGATCCCCAGCAGATATTGCCGCTGTTGAAGACATTCGGCAGCGGTGCCAGAAACAGGGCCACTTCCAGCGTTCCAGGGCGGCGCTTCACCGCATAAACGGCGTAGGACGGATTGCGATCTTCGTTAGTGACGCGGATCATCAGCAGTCCGGGCAGCGGCACACGCAGCGCGATTTCCGAGCCGTCGAGGTAGACACCCGTCTTCTGCGCTTTGCGGTATTCAACGACGGTTTTCTTCACGCCTTCGGTACGCACCAGCAGCGTGTCGCCGGAGAGCAGACCGGTGTCAAAAGTCACTTTGGCGGCCAGCGCCACCGCGACTTGAGCCGGGTCTACGGGATATTCGGTGACGGCATCGCCTTCGCGCTTGCGCATCAGCACGCCGTAGGAATAGAAATCAAGCGAGAGCTGCGGCTGCTCGTTCAAGGCCGTCTGTAAGACACGGCCATGCCAGTCGGATGCGGGGTTCATCAGATTTTCCTTTCTGTTTTTCAATCGCTTTGCAAATGCGTCGGACGTTGCGCTGCAACGCTTGCAGCAGGTCAGGCTGGCTCGTGAGAAAGGTCAGCCCGGCCAGGGCATCCCCCAGGATGCCGTCGGCCTCTTCGATGATGTCGATGGCAAACGCGAAATCGTCTTTGTCCCACGACAGCGGCTGAAACTCACACATCGTCTCGTAGTCGTAGTCGATGGTGCTGTTGCCGGAACACGAGAACAGCCACTGCATCAGCCACGCGACCTGCCGGTAGCGTTCATCGTCGTGCCCCTCCAGGCTGGCGGCGATGAGCCGTCCTGCCGTGTAGATGCACTCCGGCACGGTGATGTGATAGGGGTTCTGTTCCGGCGAGATGCCGAAGCATTCCAGGATGGGAATTGTGTCAGGATGCGACGTATAGAAGTCGGGGTCGTCCAGCACCACGCCATAGGCGGGCAGCGGGATGCCAAAGCCAATCCATTGCAGGTCATCCAGGGGGATGCCGCGCTCGGAGATGGCGCCGCAGATGAGGTGGTCGAGGTCGGCGTAGGATGCCCCTTGCCGCAGGTGATCGACGGCCTGCATGTAGATGTCAGGGAAGGCGGTGCGGGTCACGCGCAGGGCGATGGCAAGCGTCCCGTCTTCGTCCTGGGGCATGTCCCACTCGTCGTCGGCCTCCTGCCATAAGGGGTCGAGCCAGGTGACGGTGTTTGCCAGGCAGAGTAACGGGTCGTCCCGCAGGCCAACGCCAAGCAGCGTATAGGTTTGCAACAAGTTGTTCATCCCAGAGGGATTTCCTGTGTTCATCATAGGCCAAACTCCAAACATGCAAGGGTCGTCAGCGGGATGGGGGCCAGGTGGCTCAGCCGCCGCGCGGCAGCCGCACAGCGCCCGGTGTAGTCCACAATCTCCGAGACCGCTTCCTTGAGCGTCTCACGCGGCAGATCGGTGGGATACAGACCGGGCTGGGGACACGCCTTGAGCAGGCGCATCCCCAACAGGTCAACCGGCGCGGTGGCCGCCAGGCAGTCCCGCAGATTTTCAACGGTCATGCCTGAATTGAACATGATGACTGCGCCTAACCCTTGCGCCCGGCTTGAGCCAACCACTCGACGACTTGCGTGCCGTCGTCCAGGGTGCGCTCACGGACGGTGGCATGAGCCACTTCGGGGTAGCTGCGCTTCAGGATATCCTTCACCTCATCGAGCGTTTTGCCGGTGAGGGAGTCGTCCTCCACGATGGTGGTCGCGCCAATCTTGAAAATACGGGGTTGGGGGTTATTCTGTTCGGTCATGAGATTTTTCCTTTTCTTGAGATGCGATCGGTAAAACTGGGCGAGGTTAACTCAGGGCGATGGGATCGGTTTCATCGTCCGGGCGCTGACCGTTGCTGCTGGCGGTCACCCCTTCGAGTGCGGCGGGATTCACCGGTGGCAGGCTGTCGGTTTCGCTGTCTGCCGTCTGCGCTGCGATGCCTTCAGGAGCAGCTTCTCCGGCACTTGCCGCGGCATCTGCCGCTGTGCCGACCTGTACAAAGTCATCCAGGGTAAACAGGCTCAGGTCCTTGTCGGTCAGATACTTCATCCGCTTTTCCACGGCATACACATCGTCGATGCGGATGGGACTCTCGCCATCCCACAGCTTGCCGTCGATGAGCTTTCCGGCAATCAGCGCCGCCTGACGATACGCCGCCGCATCGGTCTCGCCACCGACGATCTTCAGATGGCTGATTTTGACGGCTTGCGTGCCCTTCTTGAGCGGGATGTCGATGGTCGGTTCTTCATCGACTTCATCCCCGGAAGGCTTCTGAGCGGCCTTCGCTTTAGACTTGGGCATGGACTTCGGCTTGTCCTCCGGCAGATCGGGGACGATGGGTGGATGGTCTTCAATCAGACCCAGTGCGTCGTGCGCTTCGCGGATGGCGACGATGAGGTCGGCCATCTGCCCGTTGTAGTGGAACTGGCGCAGGTGGGCCAGCTCCCCGCGCTGAATCAGCAGCGTTGCCGTCGCCCGTTCCGGGGCGATGCCGCCGCCTTCCGGGGTGGGCAGTGTCAGCGTGATGATGGTCGGGGGTGTTTCCTTGTGTTTGGTCATGCTGTGTCCTTTCTTCTAGACAAAAAGCCC
>JAIOHO010001112.1 GCA_019912905.1 Anaerolineae bacterium | reverse complement strand
ATCCACGGCTAACGAGGTGGCGGTTTCCCATCGCAGGGTGGGACTAATCCCGAACAGGGAGAAAATCGAGAGATCAGCGGATGCCGCCAGGGTGCTACCACCATCCTTTGTCTGTTTCCTCCGCACAACAAAAGTGAGCCGCAAAATCGGGCGGGTAACCCCCCGGACAAGCTGGCACGCACGTGGCACGTGACCGCGAACTGCGGTTACGATGGAAATCCCCCGCGGAGGGGGTTCGCTTCACCGTCAATAACTGAATAAGCGCGCACATGTTCGATTCTGGTGGACTGCCTTCGTGCAGCGCCGAATCGACCCTTCACCCTGATTCGAGATGTCTCCCTTCACGAAGGAGGATTCGACGATGTGTGGTATTGTTGGCTACGTAGGCACCCGAGACGCGGCATCCATCATTCTGGATGGTTTACAGCGTCTGGAGTATCGCGGCTACGATTCGGCAGGGATCGCCCTGCTCGACCACGATGAGATTCAAATCCGGCGCAATGTCGGCAAACTGATCAACCTGCGTCACAGTGTCGATGAGCATCCGGTCACCGGTTCCACTGGAATCGGCCACACCCGCTGGGCCACGCACGGCGCACCGGCAGAACACAACGCGCACCCGCATATCAGCATGTACGGCGATTATGTCGTCGTACACAACGGGATCGTGGAGAATTACCTCGAACTGCGCGACGAACTGAGCGCGGAAGGCGTCGTCTTCAAGTCCGAGACCGATACCGAAGTCATCGTTCACCTGATCGAGCTGTATGCTCAGAATGGTGCCGCCCACAACCTGACCGAAAGCACGCGCAAGGCTGCCCAGCGTCTGCGCGGTGCCCACGCGATCGTGGTCCTCAGCAAACGCTCCCCTGGCAAGCTGGTCGCGGTGCGCATCGGCAATGCCGGGGGTGTCGCTATCGGCCTGGGGCACGAGGAAAACTTCATCGCCTCCGACATTCCCGCCATCCTCGAACACACCCGCCAGATGGTGTTCCTCGAAAATCGGCACATCGCCACCGTCACCGCCGACTCCTACGACATTCAATCCCTCGGCGGCGAGCCGGTGACGCTCGAAGCGCATGAGATCGCCTGGGACCCGGTCAGCGCAGTCAAAGGCGAATACAAGCACTTCATGCAAAAGGAGATTTTCGACCAGGCACGCAGCATCACCGACACCATCGCCGGGCGGCTCGATTTTGAACATCACACCGTCAGTCTACCTGAGCTGAATCTGAGCGCGGAACACGCCCGCAGCCTGAATCGGCTGGTGACCGTAGCCTGCGGCACCAGTTATTACAGCGGTCTGGTCGGCAAATTTTACATCGAACACATGGCGAAGCTGCATGTCGAAGTCGATTATGGCAGCGAGTATCGCTATCGAGACCCGATCCTCGACGCCCAGAGCGCAGTGCTGGCGATCACCCAGAGCGGCGAGACGGTCGATACGCTGGCGGCGATGGAAGAAGCCCGGCACAAACAGGCGCTGCTGTGGAGCATCGTCAACACGATCGGCAGTCAGGCCATGCGCGTGGCCGACGGCTATATCACCATGAATGCGGGGCCGGAAATCGGGGTGGCCTCCACCAAAGCCTTTACTTCCAGCATCGTCGATCAGTACCTGCTGGCCCTGTACCTCGGCCAACTGCGCGGCACCCTCAGCAGCGAGGCACAGCGCCAATACGCGCGCGATCTGGCGCACCTCCCCGAACTGGTGAGCCGCACGTTAGAATGCGATTCGGACGTCGCTGAACTGGCTGCCCAGTTGTACCAGTACCGCGATTTCCTGTTTCTGGGCCGAGGCATTAACTATCCGATTGCGCTGGAAGGCGCGCTCAAGCTCAAGGAGATCAGCTACATTCACGCCGAGGGCTATCCCGCCGGGGAAATGAAACATGGCCCGATTGCCCTCATCGACGAGCGCATGCCGGTGCTGGCAGTTGCCCTGAAAGATGCACTCTACGACAAAATGATCAGCCAGATCGAGCAGGCCAAAGCACGCGGCGGTATTGTCATTGCGCTGGCGACCGAAGGAGATCGGTTGATTCAGACCAAAGCGGATTACGTCCTGTATTTGCCGGAGACGCCGCTGCTGCTCAGCCCGGTGGTGGCGGTCATTCCCTTGCAGATGCTGGCTTACCACATTGCGGTGCGGCGTGGGGCCGATGTCGATCAGCCGCGTAATCTTGCCAAAAGCGTCACGGTGGAATAAAACTCGTCGGGAGGATCGTTCGCGGTCCTCCCTATTTCATGGACTGCGCATCCAGGGCATTCAGCGCCAGCGCCGCAGCGCCGATCAAACCGGCATTGGTGCTGAGCGCCGCCGGAGCCACATGGACGGCCTGCACGCTGGGCATGGGGCTGTCGCGCAGCGCACTTTCGAAAGCATCCCACCACAACGGGCCGATATTGGGCACACCGCCGCCGACGATGAGCATTTCCGGGTCGAGGATGCCCACTAACGGGTTCAGCACCAAGCCCAGCACGCGCGCGCCCTCGACGATGACCCGGCGCGCCAGGTTGTCGCCTGTGTCTGCGCGTTCCGCAATCTGCCGGAGGGGGACTCGCTCCGCGCTCTGAGCCAGAGCCTGATAGCGCCGCTCCATCGCCAGCCCGGAGGCGCGGTCTTCAACGATGACCGGGCGTCCCTGGGCGTCCCAGTCCGCCACCAGATAGGCGACTTCCCCGGCGTTAAAATGCACCCCGCGCCAGATTTCGCCGCCGCGCACGATCGCCCCGCCGACGCCGGTGCCGACCGCCACATAGATAATCTCACGGAAGCTCCGTCCGGCCCCGAAGCGCCCTTCGCCCACCGCCAGAGCATTGACATCG
>JAIOHO010001111.1 GCA_019912905.1 Anaerolineae bacterium | reverse complement strand
GTGTGGCTGCTGGTGATGGTATGGCTGGCGGATGGACCGACGCGGGCACAGTCTGACGAATCGGATACTTCCTGCCTGCCGCCGAGTGAGAATGCCCTGTTGACCTGGGCACGCGACCCGGATGCCCCGGTCCCGGTGATTCTGGACACAGATTTCGCCGCAGACGTCGATGACGTCGGCGCACTGGCGATTCTGCACGGAATGGCGGACCAGGGCGAAGCGAACATTCTGGGGGTGATGCTGTCGAGCGGCGGGGAATACGCCGCGCGCGCAGTCGATGCCGTCAATACGTATTATGGTCGCCCGGACGTGCCAATCGGGATCACGTGGCGGGCCGCCGCCTACCCCTCATCCCGCTACACCTTTGACCTGGCTTTCGATTTCCCCAACGACATCCTGGGGGTGCCGGATGCGGTGGCCCTCTACCGTCAGATTCTGGCCCAGCAGCCTGACCACAGCGTCACCATCGTCAGTGTCGGCTTCCTCACCAACCTTGGGCATCTGCTGGAGACTGAAGCGGACGCGAACAGTGACCTGAACGGCTTCGACCTCGTCCGAGACAAGGTTGCCCGGCTGGTCGTGATGGGCGGCCACTATCCTGATTCGGCCTCGCACCCGGATGGAGTCGAGTACAATTTCGAATTGGACGCAGAGGCTGCCCAGGCCGTCGTTCGGGACTGGCCGACCCCCATGATCTTCAGCGGATTTGAAATCGGGGTGGACATCGAAACCGGCGCAGTCCTTCAGACCGAGACTCCAGCGGACAATCCGGTTCGGCGCGCCTATCAACGCTTCAACGGCGGTCAGGATCGGAGCAGTTGGGACCTGACGGCGGTTTACTTCGCCGTCCGCGGCACGGGTGACATCTGGAAACTGTGTAACCAGGGCACCAACCGGGTCGATGCGGACGGGCGCAATCACTGGGATACCTCCGAAGCCAGCGCCCAGGCTTACCTGAGCAATCAGGTGCCGAAAGAAACAATCCGAACCCTTCTCAACGGTCTGCTGATTCAGCCGCCCCAGCGCATGGAATAAATCGCTTAAAGAATGCCTTTATCCCACCACATGGAGTAGAACATGGACTTTCCACGGATGTCTGAAACGGCACGGATCGAACGGCTTCAGCCGCGCCCGGGCATGATCCGCATGGTGCTCGACACCGACACCTACAATGAAATCGACGACCAGTTTGCCGTGGTCCACGCGCTGCTGTCGCCGGAGCGTCTCCGAGTCGAGGCGCTGTATGCGGCACCATTTTACAACAACCGGTCTTCCGGCCCGGCGGACGGGATGGAAAAAAGCTACGAGGAGATCATCCGGCTGCTGGATCGGCTTCAGGTGTCCCCGGACGGCTTCGTGTTTCGCGGGTCAGACCGCTATCTGCCGAGTTACGAGCAGCCCGTCCGCAGCCC
The DNA here is from genome assembly GCA_019912905.1 of Anaerolineae bacterium. GTDB lineage: Bacteria > Chloroflexota > Anaerolineae > Aggregatilineales > Phototrophicaceae. The sequence goes on along the minus strand of JAIOHO010001111.1, from coordinate 1,715 downwards.
GGCGGCCCTCGACCTGATCGAACGAGCCATGAGCAGCGGAAACGAGCCGCTTTACGTGGTCGCCATCGGAGCCATCACCAACGTGGCTTCGGCCATTCTTATCGAGCCGCGGATCATCGAGCGGATCGTCGTCGTCTGGTTGGGCGGTCATGCGCTGTATTGGCCGCACACGAAGGAATTTAACCTGGGGCAGGATATTCTGGCTTCCCGGCTGATTTTCGACTGTGGCGTGCCGCTGGTGCATATCCCCTGCAACGGGGTCACCACCCACCTGACCACGACGGTGCCTGAAATCGAGCGTTACGTGCAGGGGCAGGGGGATATTGGCCGCTACCTGGCTGAGACGTTCAAGAGCTATCATGAAGATCATTTCGCCTGGTCGAAGGAAATCTGGGATATTGTCACCATCGCCTATCTTCTGGATGACTCCTGGGTGCCCACGGATCTGGTGCACAGCCCCATCCTGACCGATCAGGTCACCTGGAGTGAGGATCACTCCCGGCATCTGATTCGCAGCGCCTATCTCCTGAAACGCGATCCGATTTTCAGGGACCTGTTCACGAAGCTGGAGGCCTGGGCGAAGGGAACCCTCGCCATCGTTCGTTAGCCAGCAGGGATATTCCGGCGACCGCTCACGGGCGCACTTAATCTGCTGACCTCGATCGTCCACAGGGGCATTCAGTTCCCCCTGGATGATTTGCTGCGTCCAAGTGAATAAGCAGGGGCAAGGCCGAGGGCGGCGCAAGCATTGCCCCTACCCGTTTACGGATCGGTTGTAAGGGCAAACGTATACGTTCTTCTGAGTGCGGGGCGCACTTACAGGTTCAAAGACTCAGCACCCCCCACTCAGCACTTTTTTCACTGATCTCAGCGGGGCATCACACACAGGGTCATGCCTGCGGGCGTGGCTGCCGGGCAGTTGTGATCGAGATCATCGGTGGCGCTCTCCACCGGAAAATCAGCGCCCCAGAAAATCACACTCGGTCCCACATCGAGGTGGGCCACCACATCGCAGGGCTGCGGCGGGGTCTGCGCGTCAGGGCTGCTGTTGGTAAAGAAAATGCATTGGCCGGGAGCCAGCTGCTGGAGATTGGCAGCCGGATTCAAATGGGTGCCGTACAGGGTGGGATCGGACGGAATGACCGGGGCACCCCTGGGTTCCACGTAGTTGTTGCGAAATTCAAACCCGCTGAGGGGCATCCAGCGGTCCTCGGTGTTGTTGAGGATTGCCAGCCGATCCGGGTAATAGAGCATGTAGACATAACCGGTTGTGTCGCCGCTTCCGCTGCCCGCGCCCTGCAGATAGAATTCGCAGCGGCCCGGATTGGCAACCGGACAAACCCCGCGTTCGATACCATTCTGCATCACGCTGAACTCGGTGGTGCCCCCTGCGCCCGTCCAGAAATGTTCCGCCGCATTGGTGGTCGCCAGCCAGTGCTCGATAAACTGGCATTCGTCCAGTCCTTTCGGGCCATTGCGGTTGACGGACCAGATCTGGGCGCAGCGGCCTTCACGCAGGCTGGCCCCCCAACGGCTGGCAGCAAACGCGGCCTGATTGCCGTCAAGCGCCTGAAGGATGATCCCAGTCAGACTCACATCACCCCCGGTCTGATTCACCAGGGTCAGATCATTGTCATCATACAGCAGCAGCGTATTCGGAGAACGCAGCACAGTCAGGTCCATGACGGCACCCGCATCGACCGGTGTGCCGGGTG
>JAIOHO010001110.1 GCA_019912905.1 Anaerolineae bacterium | reverse complement strand
ATCCGGCAGGCGAATCTGTTTTTAATTCCGCTGGATAATGAGCGGCAGTGGCATCGGTATCACCATCTCTTCGGCGATTTACCGCGAAAACGCTTGCATGAAGCGCCCCATATCGATGTCAAAATGCTGCATAGTCGAGCCAGCGCGTGGTATGAGGCTAACGGGCTGGAGATCGAGGCCTTTCACCATGCGGCGGCGGCAGATGATGTCGAACGCACGCTGCGGCTGATCGAGGGCAATGGCACGCCGCTGTACCTGCGCGGCGGTTTCGCAGCCATTTTGCGCTGGTTTGGCTCGCTCCCACAAGCCACATTCGATGAAAAACCATCGTTGTGGGTGACCTATGCGGTCGCATCAACCGTAGCTGGACAGCAAGTTGATCGTATTGAAGATCGCTTGCAGGCCGCAGAAATCGCGCTGCAAGATGATCCACATGATGCCAGAAACCGTGAACTGCTTGGGCAAATCGCCGCTGTGCGCGCGATGCTGGCTGTCCCGCACGCTGACATCGAGACGATGCTGTCACAGTCGAACCTTGCCCTGGAAATGCTCCATACCGACAGTCTCTCGATGCGCCTATTCGCATTGTGGACAACTGGATTGGCACACCAGCAATTTGGTGAACACGAGACAGCCCGGCAAATTTACGCAGAAGTCGTCTCCATCGCCGAGGCAACAGGCAACACCATGATGATGCTGGCGATTCTGACTAATCTTGGGCAGCTTCAGGAGCAGAGCAATCAGCTTCATCAAGCGCAGGTGTCCTATCAGCGCGTGCTGGCACTCGTTGGTGAACCACCCTGGCCTATGGCCTGCGAAGCCTGTCTGGGTCTCGCCCGTATTCACTACGCCTGGAATGACCTGGAGCAGGCCGAATTCTTCGGACAACAGGGATATGAACTGGGACGCCAGATTGAAAATGTGAACACCCCCATCAAGTCCGGCATCTTACTGGCGCGCGTGCGCATCGCGCGTGGTGATCTGAACGGCGCAGCATCCATACTGGCGGAGAGTGAGCGGCTCGTCGAGCAGCGCGGGTTTACTGACAAAGTGCCGGAGATCCGTGCAGAACAGGCGCGCATCCAGCAAATGATGACACAGGACAGCGCATCGCCAGTTTCACAGCCGCTCGTTGAGCCATTGAGTGAACGCGAGTTGGAAGTGCTACAGCTTGTTGCTGAAGGGCTTTCCAACCGCGAGATTTGTGAGCGCTTGTACCTGGCACTGGATACCATCAAGGGTCACAACCGCCGCATCTTTGCCAAGTTAGGCGTGCAGCGCCGGACTGAGGCAGTCGCCCGCGCCCAGGAGCTGGGTCTGCTCTAACCCCACTAAACAACACCCCCGAACAACACCAAAGTGTCTACACCCTAACACCCTCCTCGGTATATGCTTGTCTCAACTTGATCGAGATGAACAAGCCCAGAAGGAAACACGATGGCAGACACGCAAAACCAACCAGAACCAATACTTTATCACATCCTACTGCAAGGACATTTGGACAGCGGTTGGGGTGACTGGTTCGGCGGTGTGACCGTCACATTCAACGACGACGGCACGACTCTGCTCCTCTGCGAAGTAATCGACCAGGCGGCGCTGCACGGGCTGCTGCGGCAAATCCGTAATCTGGGTCTTACCTTGATCTCGGTCAATCGTGTGAACCCCGGCAAGGTCCACACACCCGATGTCGAATAGTAAACAGTTGCGTTCAGTCTAAGAGAAAAAGGGGCAAAACAATGAACAGCACGATGAAAGCAGTGATGTACACCCAATACGGATCAGCGGATGTGCTTCAACTCAACGAAGTTGAAAAACCTATCCCCGCCGACAATGAGGTTCTCATCAAAATTCACGCGACCACGGTTGCGTCAACGGACGCTATCTTTCGGGCGGGTAGCGACTTTATGGCAAGAATGTTCACCGGTCTCATGAAACCAAAACCCACGATACCAGGAGGTTCATTTGCTGGTGAAATCGAGACGGTCGGCAAGGACGTCAAGCGCTTTCAAGTCGGGGATCAGGTTTTCGGAACGGCTGACCCGGATACAGGCGCTCATGCGGAGTACCTCAACCTGCCGGAAGATCGAGCCATCGCCCTCAAACCGGAGCACATGACATATGAAGAAGCTGTGGCGATTCATCCTGGGGCACTAACCGCGCTGCCCAACCTGCAAGGGGCCGCCAATCTTCAGGCCGGACAGAAAATCCTGATCATCGGTGCATCGGGCAGTATTGGGTCGAGTGCGGTCCAGCTAGCCAAGCACTTCGGCGCAGATGTCACCGGTGTATGCAGTACGGCGAATGTAGAGATGGTACAATCGCTAGGCGCTGATAAGGTCATCGATTACAAGAAGGAAGACTACAGCCGCAGTGGGGAAACCTATGACGTTGTGTTCGATACCGTAGGCAAGAGTTCGTTTGGACAGGCGAGGCGCGTCCTCAAGCCAGGGGGTCTGTATCTGACCACCATCATTTCGCCAGCCCTACTGCTACACATGCTCTGGACCTCAAAGTTCGGCAGCAAAAAAGCAAAGATTGTCTTTGCAGGTTTACGACCCGCAAGTGAAAAAAACGGCTATCTGGCCCTGCTGCTGGAACTGGTTGAGACGGGACGCTTCAAACCGGTTATTGATCGCCACTACCCACTGGAGCGCATCGCCGAGGCACACCGCTATGTCGAGACGGGGCGCAAAAAGGGCAATGTGGTCATCACGGTAGCACAATCATAATGGCTGAGCGTCAATGAGTTCTCTCTTAGTTTTTCCTCCGAAAAACTGGGGCAAGCCCATGAGGAAACAATCACCACCCTGAGACGAGCGTGTCTCTTTCAGGGGTGATGCAGGGTTCGTTGTGATGACTGCGTTGAGACCTGCACATGACTGGCAATTTTTTCAGTCAATGAACCGCTTTAGCTAAGAAGTCATGACCATAGATCGAGCAGAGTCTCTGCTTGTGCCAACGCCGCGCTCAGGACTGAGTGAAGTCGAAGTCCAACAGCGGCGCCAACAAGGCTTGAGCAACCACGTGAAATCGACAAGCTCGCGCAGCTATTCTGAGATCATTCGGTCCAACATCTTCAACGCGATCAACATTATCCTGTTTTCGATTGGTGCGGTGATGATTGCCATTGGACGCGCCAGCGATGCGGTCACAAGTGTGGGCCTGATCGTGATGAACATCATCATCGGCATTGTTCAGGAGATTCGCGCCAAGCGCCAGCTTGATCACATTGCTTTGTTAACGCGACCCAAAGTTCGCGTCATCCGCGACCAACAGGAGAAAGAGATTGACCCCGCCGAGCTTGTGCAGGGGGATATGATTTCACTCGCGGCGTGCGATCAAATCGTGGTCGACGGACTGGTGACAGGCGACGGAATCATGCAAGTCGATGAGTCGCTGCTGACCGGCGAGTCGGATCTGGTTAAGAAGACTGCCGGAGATGAAGTGTTATCCGGGAGCTTTTGCGTTTCGGGGGCTGGACATTATCAGGCGACGAAAGTTGGCGAAGACATTTTTGCCAACCGCCTGATCACCAGTGCGCGCAAGTTTCAGATGAGTATTACCCCCCCTTCAGCGCGAGATCAACCTGATCCTGCGCCTGCTGATGACCCTCGTGATCTTTCTAGGTTCGTTGATGTTGATCGCCACGATTCTGTCGCGCACCCCGCTGATGCGGCAGATCCAGATGGCAGCCGTTATTGCCGGTCTCGTACCGAATGGGTTGTTCTTTATGGTCATCCTGGCTTATGCGATGGGAGCACTGCGGATTGTGCAGAAAGGTGCGTTGGTACAGCAGGCCAATGCCGTCGAGTCATTGAGCCGCGTCACGGTGCTGTGTACCGATAAAACCGGCACATTGACCGCCAACCGCATTGTCTACAAGGACGTATATCCGCCAGAAAAAGCGACGCGTGAAGTCGAGGCAGTGCTGGCAAGCTTCACGGCCAGTGTTACGACTCACAACCAGACCAGCCAGGCCATTGATCAAAGGCTGAAGGGTGTACGACGCGCACTATACGATGAAGTGCCTTTTTCGTCAGCCTTGAAATGGAGTGCAGTCGCTTTCGATGAAGGCGATCTTAAAGGTGTATATGTTCTCGGCGCGCTAGAGATGCTCGTGCCATACCTGGATGGAATCCCGCCCCAGATCACAGAGAAGATGGTCGAGTATTCCGAAAATGGATTACGGGTGTTGGCTTTTGCTTATCATCCGCATCCGGTGAAGCTCACAACGGGGATACACCCAGACTCCCCCAATTGACGCTGCTGGGGCTGGTCACGTTCACCGACGAACTGCGACCTCACCTCAAACATACATTAGAGCAATTCATCCAAAATGGGATCAACATCAAAGTTATTTCAGGTGATAATCCGCAGACAGTGGCAGCGCTGGCGCGACAGGCCGGATTAACGGGAGACCTTAGCTTTGTTTCCGGGCCGGAATTGACCGGAATGTCTGAAGCGGAATTCAGGCAAGCCGCGCTTGAGAACACCATCTTTGGCCGGATAACGCCAGATCAGAAGGAACCGTTGGTCGAGGCCTTGCGCGTCCAGGGCCACTATGTCGCCATGATCGGTGATGGGGTGAATGACGTACTTTCACTCAAAAAGGCCGATATGGGCATTGCGATGGAAAGCGGCAGTAGCGCCACTCGTTCGGTTGCCGATATGGTGCTGCTGGGCGATTCCTTCGAAGCCCTGCCAGCGGCCTTTAACGAAGGCCAGCGCATCATCAACGGTATGAAGGATATTTTGCGTTTGTTTATGACCAGAGTTTTGTATTCTACGCTCCTGATCATTGGCATCAGCATCATCGACCTGGGCTTCCCCATCGAACCCAAGCACAATCTCCTGATCGTTTTTTTATCGGTTGCCGTACCGACGCTGGCGCTGGCCCTATGGTCGCGGCCTGGCGTACTGTCCCAGCGCAGTATGTTGCGGGAAATCGCTCATTTTGTTATTCCGGCTGCTGTGTCTATCTTTGTTTTGGGCATGTTCATTTATGTCCTGGCTTTCGCCTTTGCCACCCTTAACACCATCGAAATGTCGCCTGAGAATGTCGCGGCCTATACCACCTACGTCGGGATCAATTATGACATCGCCGGACCCGATCATTTCGCCATTGAGGTGGCGACCCTGTTCGCACAATCTGCGCTCACGACCTTTTTGATCTGGGCAGGTCTTCTGCTGGTGATCTTTGTTGAACCACCCATATCCTGGTTTACCGGCGGTGACGACCTGAGCGGGGACTGGCGGCCAACGCTTATCGCGCTGGTCATGTTTCTTGTTTTCGGCCTCATCGTTGTCGTCGAACCCCTGCGCTCGTTCTTTGAGCTTCAAGAGTTAGGGCTGGATGGTTATGGATTAGTTGCGCTGATTACGGCGGTCTGGGTGCTGATCTTGCGCCTGGCCTGGCGTGCCAACTGGATGGAACGCCTGCTTGACCTAAGGGTTTCGGTGTCAAGATAACATGGGCTTGATTGTTAGCCTGACTGGACAACGTCTTATAGAAGGTTGTAGTTCCTCGCGGTGGCAACCGCCTGTGTACGATTGTGGGCATCGAGCTTGAGGAAAATGTTATTCAGGTGCTTCTTAACCGTGCCGACGCTGACCACAAGCGCCTCGGCGATCTCACGGTTGGATGCGCCATCCGCGATCAAACGCAGCACTTCAAGCTCCCGGTCGCTAAGCGGTTCAATATCACTGTGTGCGTCCCGTGTCGCCTGACGTGAAACAACTGCCTTTTGCACGGTAGAATCCAGTAATTGCGTGGTGTATGGGACCCCAATGCCGCGTTCTTTTGCTGTCCACAGGAATTGTATGAACCGCTCTCCGCCATCAATAAATACACGGGCAAAGCCCTGTGGTTCAGCTAATTCTAACGCGCATTGAAGTGTAACAAAGGCTTCATGTCTTCGACCGTCCAGGTCCAATACCAGCGTTTCCAGGACCAACATTTCGAGATACCAGAGCAGCGGAACGGGCGTCGGTATGAGTGTGTGCAGCTCGTCCAGCAAAGCATAGGCCTCAATACGTTTGAAGGTCTCTTTCGATGCCAGATTCGCGCGCAAGTGCTCCAATCTCCGGGTTTGTTGCCATGATATGGTATCAGGAAAGTTTTCGAGTTGGGGCGTTGCTTCACGATACAAGCTTTGCATATCCTCCAAAACCCACAGATGGACAAGTACTGGAATATTAATCCTGGCTGACATGAGGGGATGTTTTCTCAATATGTCTTGTATGACTTGCCCTGCGGTTTGTACTGCGACCCGATCGCCTTTCAGATGATAAATCCGTGCCAGAACTGTCTGACATATCAGTGTCCCGTTAGGCATTGTGGATTCGCACAGTTCAATACCACGCACTGACGCCGTCATGGCCTCGTCAAAGCGATTTTGCTCGAAATAGATCAGTGCGAGGAAGGCATAACCGATACCGACTGCTTGCAGGTATTCGCGATTGTCGGTACTCGCCGTTTCAATCAAGTTCAGACAGGCCGCTTCGCAATCATACATACGCCCTTCAATCAAAAATGATTGTGCCATCTGACCCATCACGGTTGTTATCATGTTTGTGTCGTTGGATGTAAGCGCAATTTCAAGCGCCTCTTGCTTGACTTCCCGTGATCGCGTGAATTGTTGCTGTCGGTCAAAGGTAATCCCTAGAACAATCAAGACACTGATCCTTAATTCGCGCTGGTGTTCGGCCAGATGGTGCATGGCGTTCTCCGCAGCCCGAAACACACCTTCTAAATCGTTGTTTCGATTTGCAACCAGTGCCTCTAGGGTATCGGCATGCCCCTTCAATTCTTTGAGAATATCCGGTGGGGATTCGCTCGTATCGATTGATAAACGAGCGAGTGACAGATACCTTTGGGCTTGATCCGTGTGGCCGAAAAATCCATGATTCATCCCGACCTGTAGCGCCAGATGCGGATATTTGCGCAGCACCTCATCAGGAAGCTCGTCCGCTCGTTTGATGGCAAAGTTATCCCGACTTGCTACCAAGTACTGATGACTGTATTTCTCCATCAGTGCTGCGGCAAAGTCAAGTTCATGGGCGGCCATGGCA
>JAIOHO010001109.1 GCA_019912905.1 Anaerolineae bacterium | reverse complement strand
CTGGCAAGGCGTTTGCAGACGATCGTCTACCGCTGGGTGCTGGCCCAGGGCGGCGATCATCTCCACGGCGGCCAGCCGATTCCGCCGGAACAGATCGAGATGATCTACTGGTATGCCGAGCATGACGGCGCGGCCCGACGGCTGCCTTATGACCGGGCGCAGTTCGCCGCCGACGAAGCCTATCTGCGCGAACTGGTGCAGGAAATCGACACTCGCACCGACTTCCCCCTGACCGACGACGTGCAGCGCTGCCAGTTCTGCGTCTATCGCTCCCTGTGCGACCGGGGCACGCAGGCCGGAACCCTGGCGGACTGGGATGCGGTGGATTACGAAGCCGTCGATCTGACCACCTTCACCCTCGACCTCGACCAGATCGCCGAGATCGCGTTCTAGATCCAATCCACTCTGCCTACAATCTACATACTCAGTAGACTTAATCTTATGGTAAGATTACAATAAGTTAAAAAACTACCGGTCTTGCTAGTTTTTAAGAAATCACAACTAAGAAATGCAGGTAAAAACTAGGAAGCAAAAGTATGCAAATCAGGCATTTATCGATTCAGTACTTCAGAGGAATCGCTCATCTCCAGTGGACGCCTAGCAATTCCACAGTTTGTTTGATTGGGCCAAATGACTCTCGCAAATCAACGATTTTAAGTGCAATCGAATTTGCACTTTCTCCACGCTGGAACTTGCAATTCTTCGATACAGACTTTTATAAAGCTGATACATCTCGACCTATAACTATCATCGTCACAGTAGGACAGTTACCCGAGAGATTATTGGCGTTGAACAGGTTTGGTGGTCACCTAAGAGGCTGGAGACCTGGACTCGGACTTATAGATGAACCTAATGATGGCGACGAGGAAGTTCTTTCTATACGCTTACAGGTTGATGAATCTCTTGAACCTAAGTGGGATGTCATTAATGATAGAAACCCTGACGGGGAGACTATTTCCGCCAGAGACCGAGAGAAGCTTGGTGTAAATCAATTAGGATCATACGTGGAACGCGATCTTACATGGAGTCGGGGTTCAGCACTTGCCCGTTTTACCGTGGATCTTGATAATCTACCGGCAATACTTGCTCGGATGAATCGTACAGCGCGACAAACACTGTCAGAAGTTACATTGACAGAATTAGAAGATGCAGTGAAGAAAGTTGAATCACTGGCAGGGGAATTTGGCGTAAGAGCCGAATCAGGGCTGAAGGTTGCAATAGATGCCCAAGTAAGTGGATTGAACGCTGGCGGCTTGGCTCTACACGACGGTGATGTGCCTTCACGGCAGATGGGATTGGGAACCCGTCGCTTACTTACTGCAGCAATCCAAAAATCGACAACTGTAACAGGGGCTATTCTTCTTGTAGACGAAATTGAACATGGATTGGAGCCTCATCGACTACGTCAAATGATCCGATTGATTCGCGCAACAAACGGGGATAAGCATGTACCCCACCTCGCGCAGACTATTATGACCACGCATTCAACCACCGCTATTTGTGAATTGAAAGCAAACGAGCTTTGTGTTGTTCGCACGAGCGCAGGTGAAACAACAGTCCAATCAATCACTCATAGACTTCAGGGACTGGTGAGAGCCGTACCGGAAGCGTTTCTTGCAAGAAAAGTGATTGTATGTGAAGGAAAAACCGAGGTGGGCCTGCTCAGAGCGCTGGACATCAAATGGGCACAAAGCAACGAAGGCATGGGGCTAGCATATTATGGAGTTGCTCTGATAGAGGGTGGGGGGAGAAACAATGCGCCGGAAAAAGCTATTGATTTAGCTACACTAGGATACAAAGTTCTGTTATTCGCTGATTCAGATGCGAAAATCAATCCGTCGCGCGAAGAAGTTGAAAGCGTCGGAGCTAAAGTCGTCCAGTGGTCCGATAACTGCCATACGGAAGCAAGAATTTGTCTTGACATTCCGTGGGGCACGATACAGTTGCTTCTTGATTTGATTATGGAAGTAGATACAGAACAAGACATTTCTGAACAAACCACTACAGACATACTTGCAGGCTACATTGGTTGTAATTCCACTTTGATTAAATCGAATAGCCTCAATGAATGGGCAAAAAACAATATTACACAAGATCAAATCAGATCTGGTATAGGTGCAGCCTGTAATAAAAAGAAATGGTTCAAAAACACCTCATTGGGTGAGAAGGTTGGCGAGCTGGTGATTGAGGTTTTTGCCAATATTCCTGAAACTGACCTACATAAAAAGCTAACTGAGATTCATCAATGGACAACAACCAACTAAGGACAATTTGCGAACAACTAATCAGATCTGAACGTGCTTACCTTATTGCTCCAGCAGGGTATGGCAAAACTCAGGCCATTAGTCAAGCTGTTGCTCTGAGCGATGGAGGAAAACAGCTAGTCCTTACACATACACACGCGGGCGTACAATCACTAAGAAATCGTCTACGACAGTTAAAGGTTCCCACGAACAACTATGAGGTCGACACGATAGCCGGATGGGCTTTGAAGTTGGTGATCTGCTATCCGACAACTGCCAGTCTCTCTATACAAATTCCCCCTAAATCTTCCGAATGGAAACACGTGTACAATGCTACCTGCCACATCTTACAGCAACCATTTATGAGAAACGTCATCCACGCTAGCTATGTTGGAGTTTTCGTTGATGAATACCAAGACTGCACTATCACACAACATACATTAGTTCTTGAACTCGCAAAAATCCTTCCGTGTCGAGTGTTAGGTGATCCGCTTCAAGGGATTTTTGGATTCGCCGATGAACCTCTTGTCGATTGGGAAAATGATGTTTCAAATGAGTTTGCTAAATTACCATCACCTACTATCCCCATGCGATGGATCAACAGAAACGAACGGCTTGGCAAATGGTTAGCTAAAGCCCGGGATTGTTTATGTGAAAATCGCGCCATAGACCTGGAATCAGATGAAATCAGGTGGATTCAATACAATGAAGATCCAAGAGACTTCGACGATAAAGGCCGTCAAGCTTGTTACTCAAAAGTAAAAACCCCCGGGACAGTAATTGCTATATTTCCTACAAA
>JAIOHO010001108.1 GCA_019912905.1 Anaerolineae bacterium | reverse complement strand
CTCACCGGAACCGGGATGCGCTGGAAGCGTGACACCGCCAACCGGATGTTGGTCATCCGCGCCGCTGTCTTGGGCAACGACTTCCATGATTTATGGCAAATGGCCGCTTACTTGCCCCCAATCTGAAATGCACCCGCGGTGGGTCACATCGGACCGGAAAACGATAAGGGCGACCTGCGTCGCCCCTCTCGGCTTCATGCGTGTGCGTGTCCGCTTTAGATGTCGAAGTACAGCAGGAATTCGTGCGGGTGCGGGCGCATATTGACCTGATCGGCCTCTGCGGTCCACTTGTAGTCGATGAAGGTGTCGATGATGTCCTGGCTGAAGACGCCGCCTTCCAGCAGGAAGTCGTGGTCTTCGGCCAGTGCGGTGAGCACGGCGTGCAGGCTGCCGGGCACGGTGGGGGTTTCGATGTCGGCTTCGTACAGATCGACATCCACTGGATCACCAGGTTCGATCTGATTTTTGATCCCATCCAGGCCGGCCATCAGCAGTGCGGGAAGGGCGTAGTAGCCGTTGCACGACGGATCGGGGAAGCGGGTTTCGATGCGCTTCGATTTTGGATTGTTGTTATAAACCGGAATGCGGATGGCTGCCGAGCGATTGCGGTTCGAATAGACCAGGTTGACCGGCGCTTCGTAGCCCGGCACCAGACGGCGGTAGCTGTTGGTGGTCGGGTTGGTAAACGCCAGGATCGCCGGGGCATGCTTGAGGATGCCGCCCATGTACCACAGCGCCATCTGGCTCAGGCTGGCATAGCCATCCCCGAAGAACAGCGGCTTGCCGTCTTTCCACAAACTCTGATGCACGTGCATCCCGGAGCCGTTTTCCTGGAACAGGGGTTTCGGCATGAACGTGGCGATCAGGCCGTTCTGCATCGCGACATTTTTGACGATGTGCTTGTACAGCTTCATCGTGTCCGCCATCTTCAGCAGAGGCTTATAGCGCAGGTCAATTTCAGCCTGGCCGCCGCCTGCCACTTCGTGATGATGGACTTCGACCTCGATGCCAGACTTGAGAAGGACATCGACCATCTGCGCGCGCACATCATGAGTCTTGTCGAGCGGCGGCAGCGGGAAGTAGCCTTCCTTGATCCGGTTCAGGTAGGCCATCGTCGGCGCTGGGTTAGAGGTGTTCCAGAAGCCTTCGTGCGAATCGACTTCGTAGTAGCTCTTGTGCTGGGAGGATTCGTAGCGGATGTTGGTGAAGATGAAGAATTCCAGTTCCGGGCCGAAGTAGGCGACATCCGCAATGCCGGTCGATGCCAGATAAGCTTCAGCACGTTTAGCCACGCCGCGCGGGTCACGTCCGTACGGTTCGCGGTTAATGGGATCGTAGACATCGCACAGGAAAGTCAGGGTCTTCTTGGCGTAGAAAGGATCGATGACTGCGGTTTCCAGGTCCGCCATCAGAATGAGGTCAGACTGGTCGATACTCTGGAAGCCGCGCACGCTCGAACCATCAAAGCCAAAGCCTTCTTCAAAAAGACCGTGATCTGCGCCGCCGATGGGCATGCTGAAGTGCTGGACCATCCCGCGAATGTCGGTGAAACGAATATCCAGTTCTTCAACGCCGCTGGCACTCGCCCACTTGAGTAGCTCCTCCGGTGACTGCTTCGCCTCGGCTGGAACCATAAAGTCCGTCATAAGTCTGCTCCGTTTGTACGACATGACTAAACCGCTGAAAGATCGGTAAGATTATAGGGAGCTTTTTGGGTGGGGTCTGCTGTAAAAGATCACAAAAAGTGTGGTCTATAACTGTGATAAATCACTAAATCATTGTGAGAAGTACACAGTTACCGCGTGCCACTTTGTCAAAATTACCCTTGCTCCCAATCTGCTCATCCGATTGGCCGGTCCCGGCCAGCACCTCCACAGCGCCGTAAACCGTTTCATGCTACACTATGTTAGAAATGCGTTTCTATCGTGACGCGTAATTTAATACAACAATTATAGATTCTTTAACCTGATCATCACCGGGGGAGGGCTTCACCCGCCCAACCAGCACCCGCCGGAAAGCTGAATGCTCATTCAGAAAAGGAGATTCTATGCGCCGTTTCCTCATTCCCCTGATCATGCTCATACTGCTTTTGCCGCTGGTTCCGGCTGCCGGGCAGGATGAGAACTTTATCCAGCATCGGGTGCTGCGTGGCGAAACCCTGATGCGCATTTCGCTGCAATACGGCGTGCCGATCGCGAGCATTGTCGAGGCCAACCCGAGCATCCGCAACCCGAATCTGAGTTATGCGGGATCGATCCTGCTGATTCCGACAGGCTCTACACCGCCTGCCCAGCCAC
>JAIOHO010001107.1 GCA_019912905.1 Anaerolineae bacterium | reverse complement strand
ATGTCCTGCCCGATCACCCGCGCCTCTACCGGCTTTTGCAGGTGCGTCCTTCGGGCAGCGATGCACTGACCGCCGCTGACCTTCGTTCGCCGGAAGCTTACCGTAGTGCGCTTCAGCGCGCGCTGATTGCTCGGCGACCGGGGCGCTATTCTCGCCGCTGGTTGGCTGCCCGCCTGGGCATCTCCGTTTGGACCTGCCGCCGTTATGACCGGCGCAGCCGCCTGGTGGTGCAGCCAATGTACACCGAACGGCAGGTGTTCTGGATGAACCTCGATCATTTACCCCTGGCCGATGTGCGGCCTGTCTCGGACGGCAGCTTTCTCGAAACTGCCGATGGACGGCGCTACCCCCCGGTTCGCGGGCTGGCAGCGCACCTGTTGGCCCGCCAGCAGCCTGTGATCTGGAAGCGCCAGGGTTGGAATTATTACGGAATTGACACATATTATTACGAAGGGACTTTTTCTGCGGCCTGCGAGTCACAGCGGAGTGAGCAGTCTATTAGTGATAGAATTCACAAACGTGACGAAGCCTGCGCCCAGGGTCCCAGCGCCCCAAGCGCTTGGATAGGGCAGAAGGCGTCAATCGATCCGCCAGCTCCCCATGCCGTGTTCTGGCTGTGCCCGGAGTGCCGATCATTTCACATTCAACCGGAACGACCGGGGACCTGTAAGACCTGCCAGCACGAGGATTGGCAGGCGATTCCGGAGTCGACCTGGCGCGACCCGGAACGCTGCAAAATGTGGTGGAAGTCCATCCAGCCGCAGCGGACTCGCCTGCCGAGGAAGCAGGATGCACCCGCAGCGTGGCTGAATGTGAACCAGCGTGCACTGGCCGAACGCCTGTGCCAGCGCATCCACCAGCTTACACCCACCCGGGCGTTAACTCATGGCGTCGCTTATCAGCTTGTGCGGGACTATGGCGCGGAAGCCGTTAAACGCGTGCTGCGCCTGCTGGATGAGCGCGATTCGATTGCCAATGCTGCCGGGTTTGTCATCGCTGTGCTGCGTGGGACTCCGTCGGGCAGTGCGGCGCGGCGTGAAGCCCGACCACCCGCAGAGGATCATGCAGACTGGCTGACGCGGCTGCGCCAGTCGCCCTATGCAGGTTTTTATGCCAATGCCGATCAGATTCTGGCCGGGGAGTGACGGGCGGGAAAATGATAACGTCGCCGGGGTGGCGACGCTACCAATGGAAAAGCCAGCTACACACAGAGGTCTCAGGTCTCTATGGTTCGTCCATCAGGATAACGGGCAACTTTTAAGGAATAGGCAGGATCAGATTAAAATCGGGCTAAGGAACCGCGCAGTTGCGGGCATAAAGCCCTACAGCCGGCGTGGACCGGGGACAAGCCCCACAAAACCGGTGCTGTGGCCTCGTACTGGGGCAGACCAAAATCGTGGTGGACATGGAAAGGTCGGACAGACCTGCTTATAATCCGGGGACTATTGCGCAAAAAATCGGATCACTGGCGCGAATAGGGATGATCATCTCGAACAAGCTCACTGGGAATAATTTTCTGAAAGGTACGACCTACCATGCCCAAAATTACGTTTATCGGAGCCGGGAGTACGGTGTTCGCCAAGAATCTGATGGGCGACATCCTGAGCTATCCCGACCTGAACAATACGACTCTCACCCTGTTCGACATTAACGAGGAACGGCTGCGCACGTCCGAAGTTGTCGCGCACAAGGTCGCCGATACGCTCGGCGTTCAGCCAACGATCGAAGCCACGACCGATCGCCGCCAGGCACTCGACGGGGCCGACTATGCCATCAGCATGTTCCAGATCGCCGGGTATAAACCGGGCACGGTCGTCGATTTTGAAGTGCCGAAAAAGTACGGCCTGCGCCAGACCATCGCCGATACGCTGGGCATCGGCGGCATCATGCGCGGGCTGCGGACGATCTACGCCTTCGAGGGGATGCTGGACGACATGGAGCAGGTCTGCCCGGAGGTGATGCACCTGAATTACGTCAATCCGATGGCGATGAACTGCTGGGCGATTAACCGCGCCAGCTCCATCCAGACGGTCGGGCTGTGCCACAGCGTTCAGGGCACCGCCCAGCAGTTGGCACGTGACATCAATGTGCCCATCGAGGAGATCAATTACGTCAGCGCAGGCATCAATCACATGGCCTTTTACCTGCGCTTCGAGCGTGACGGCGAAAGTCTGTATCCGCTGATCCAGAAGGTCTATGAAGAAGGCCGCGTGCCGGACTGGAACCGCGTGCGCTACGAGATGTTCACGCGCCTGGGCTACTTCGTGACCGAATCCAGCGAACACTTCAGCGAATATGTCCCCTGGTTCATCAAGCGCGACCGGCCCGACATGATCGAAGAATTCAATATCCCGCTGGATGAGTACATCACCCGCTGCGAAAATCAGATCGCCAAGTGGGAAACCCTGCGGACTGAACTTGAAAACCCGGAGATGAAGCTGGAGGTCAAGCGCAGCCTCGAATATGGCTCGCAGATTATCAATGCGATGGAGACCGGCGATCCGGTGGTGATTTACGGCAACGTCGCCAACCACGGCCTGATCGACAATCTGCCGCAGGGGTGCAGCGTCGAGGTCCCGTGCCTGGTTGATGACAACGGCATCCAGCCGACCAAGATCGGCGCGCTGCCGCCGCACCTGGCCGCGCTGATGCAGACCAACATCAACGTGCAGTCGCTGACCGTCGAAGCGGCGCTGACCCGCAAGCGCGAGCATATCTATCACGCCGCCATGCTGGACCCGCACACTGCGGCTGAACTGTCGATCGACCAGATCTGGTCGCTGGTCGATGACCTGATCGAAGCGCACGGCGACTGGCTGCCGGAATATCACTGATTGAGGTAAGAGTGCGTTCAGGATCGGCCTTTAAAGCGGTCGATGCGGTCGTCGAACACAGGAGGCTGCCACACCGGGCAGCTTCCTGTCTGAATCTAACAATTTCGCATAGTCATTGAATATTAGGGCTTGCGATGGGAACCCACCCGGCAGAATGGCCTAAGCTGTCATAAATTTGAAAATCTTCTCGCCGTGGCCTGGCAGGTCTTCATGCCCGAAATCGGGGTAAATTTCCAGCGATTTGGATGTGCTGATTTTGTTGTAGGCTGCGAACTGGGAAGACGGAGGGCAGATGGTATCCATCAACCCGACGCCCATGAGCACCTCGCCACGAATGCGCGGCGCGAGATGCTGCACGTCGATGTAGCCGAGTTTGGTGAACACCTCGGTTTCCCGCTCGTGCTGCGGGTCATACTGCCGGAAGTATTTGCGCAGTTCGTCGTAGGCATCCTTATCCTGGTCGATGTCCCAGACGCGCTGATAGTCGGTCAGGAAGGGGAAAGTCGGCGCGGCTCTGAAGATGCGCGGTTCCAGTGAGGCACAGGCCAGGGTCAGTCCGCCGCCCTGACTGCCGCCGGTCGCGCCCACGCGGGTTTCGTCCACGTCGTCCATATCCATAACAATGCCGGCAAGCTGGGCGGTATCCAGAAAGATGTGATGGTACATCATGTCTTCTGGCGGACCATCCAGGCCGCGGATGATGTGCCCGTGCAGAGTCGTCCCCATGTGCCCGCCAACATCCTGTGACAGGCCGCCCTGTCCACGGCAGTCCAGCGCCGCGACCGTGAATCCCTGCGCGGCATAGCCCAGGTGATTCATCCAGCTTCCCGAATTGCCCGAATAGCCGTGAAAGACTACGACGGCGGGGTGGGGCGAGGCGGCCTTTTTGGGGCGCAGCAGCTTGGCATGAATGCGCGCGCCGCGCACCCCCGTAAAATACAGGTGGAAGCAGTCGGCAAAGGACGTCTGGAAATCCGCCGGAATCAGTTCGATGTCGGGATCGAGCGCGCGCATCTCAGCCAGCGAAGTATCCCAATACGAATCAAAATCGTCCGGGCGCGGGTTGGTGCCCTGATAGGACTGAAGCTGCTCAAAGGGCATATCAAACAGAAGTGGCATTTTCGGCTCCTTCAAAACGTAATTCGTGCAGAGAGTGTATCCCTGACCCGCCGCCATATCTACCTGATGGGGTCAATTGGTCTGCGGGGCTGCTTTAGGCGCTCGTTAGCCAGTGATGGCAAACTGGGTCTATCGAACCCTCTGATGCAGAACGCTGCTCTCCAAACCCATTCGCTAATTTGAGAGGTGGATACTATGCGGAGATGGTTGCTGGTGGTGATCATGATGGGAGTGCTGGCGGCCCCGGTCAGCGCGCAGATGCCCGGTTACTGCGGCCAGCTTTCGGAAGCCGACTGCGCTCTGATGCATGATGGACAGCGGTCCTTAGCGGATATGCGCGATGCCGTTCTGAATCACGCGATTTATACCATTGGCGATGGCCTGAATATTGAAATCTCGGGCCGGGGACGGATAGTGAACCAGCCGTTCCACGCGAACCCGGAACCCGTGTCGCTCGAAAATGTGCAGGCTGACGTCACCGTCACACTCGATTTAGCGGACCTGCCCCCAGCCTTGAGCAGCGTAAAATCCGTCGATGCGGTCCATATCCGGTTGATTGAGGGCATCCTGTACATCGACCTCGATTCGCTGGTCCCGGCAGAGCCGACGCTGCATGGCTGGGTCAGCGTGGACCTGAAAAAGTCCATGCCGGATACCTTTGATGCCGAGGCCGCGCCGCCGCCGTCGCCCGTTAGCGAAATGGCAAGCCAGATCGTGACCGGGCTGGATGTGGACCAACTGGTGGCAACCTTCGATCCGGCGGTCCTTAACCCATTTTTGACGGTAGCTCATACAGGCGATTCCTTTGAAACAAAGGTGGATTTCGCTGCCCTGTATGCTGACCCGGTCTTTCAGGCGGTGCTCCAGGAGCAGCTTCTGAACTGGTGGACGAGGTACGGGCATCCCGGCGAGGTGACGGATGAGGAACTGGCGCACCTGGCGGCTGAGATGGCGGCCATGTTCCCTGAGCCAGTGACGGTGTCCAGCATCCGGGTTGACCCGGAAACGCGCACGGTCCGCGGCATCCAGAGCTGGACCATGTTCGACTTTCTGATCATGGTCGAAGCCGGGCTGAAGGGCGAACCGATCAGCCAGCGATTGCAGTCCGGCATGACACTGTCCGTCAGCTTCGATGACGACCCGGCCTTTACTCCGGTCGTGGCTCCCGACAATGCGCAGCCGATCACGCGCGACCTGCTGACGAAGTCGCCAGTGCTGGCGTTTCTGTTCAGCTTCGCCGTGGCCTGATTGACCGACGTCGTTTATATTCAGAGCGTGCTTGCAGATTACTTCTTTTGGCCCTCATCCCCCCAACCCCTGCGCGGGGGCAGCATAGCTGCCTTCAGTCGAGCCTTGCTCGACCCCCTCAGCATCCCTCAGGGCGAAGGGGGAGCATAACGGCTCAGGAAGTCCCTCTCCATGAGGGAGAGGGATTTAGGGTGAGGGCAAAACCGCAGGATTTCTGATTTTACACTCAGTACAAATCTCCATTGCGGAAAGGACTCCCAGATGACCCGGATCGGCCATATTCAATCGGTACAGATTCAACGCGAAAGTCTGAAAGTGGACGAGGACAGTGCCCGCCGCTATGATCCAGCCCCCCTGTGTTCAGTCGCACAGTTGAAACTCACTCGGAATGGGGTGATTGGCCTTACCGAAGCGGGCGAGGCGCTCATCGACGTGCATCATGTCGATCATCCGCGCTCGCGCAACCGGGCCGACAACTACGTGTCGATGGGTTTCAGCGGGCATTATGCCGCGCTGCGATCGCACTATGGCGCTCATCTGCTGGATGGAATCGCCGGGGAAAATATCCTGGTGGTCTGGGATGCGCTCATGACCCCGCAGGACCTGGGTGAACAGGTGGTGATTGAGACGCAGACCGGCCAGCGCATCATCCTGGAAGATGTGCTGCCGATTCCGCCGTGCGAGCCGTTCAGCCGTTTCGCCGCCGGTGGCGCCTTATCTGCGCCGGAAATGAAAGCCACGCTCCAGCACCTGAGCGGCGGGATGCGCGGCTTTTACCTGCGTGTGATCGAGGCTGCCGACGGCGCGCTGATTCAGCCGGGCGACGAGGTCTATACGGCGTCCTGACCGGGTTTATTCCTGAATCCAGCGGGCGCGTCCTGTCCGTGCGAGAATGTAAACCGGTTCCTCGTTCGGGTCGGGTGGCGAGACATTGCCCCGAGAGGGGTATTTCGCAATCGCCTCTTCGACAAGGTCCACACCCAACCCTGGCGCATCCGGCACCAGAATGTGCCCCGCCTCGATGACTGGCAGCGGCGTGACGACTTCGTAACGCTGCGGCACGTCGTCTTCCAGATGTTCCATGATCAGCGTGTTGGGCAGGCTCGCCAGCAAATGCAGGCAGGCGTAGGCGGCCACCGGCCCCAACGATCCGCTGTGCGGCGCGACGGTAATCGCATGTGCTTCGGCCAGCGCCGCAATCTTCTTCATTTGCAGCAGGCCCCCGGCGCGGCCCGTATCCGGCTGCACCACGTCGATGATCTCCCGCTCGATGAGTTCCCGCACGCCGTAAATGGCCGCGTGGCGTTCGCCTGCCGCGATGGGCAGTTCCACCGAGGCCGCGACCCGTGCCAGCGACTCGACGTGCTCCGGCGCGACCGGGTCTTCGTAAAACAGCAGATCATAATCTTCCAGCGCTTTGCCCAGGCGGATGGCGTCACGGGTGGTCAGCCAGGGCGGGCCATGCGCATCCACCATCAGGTCGATGTCCAGCCCGACCGCCCGGCGGATCGCCTCGACTTTGCCGACCACGCCCTTCACCCCGCCGATTTTGAGCGCCGTGAAACCGCGTTCGACCAGTTCCAGGGCGCGTTCGGCATTATGCGCGTGGGGATAGGCCCAGATGTGGTCGCGGATCTTGCCGCCCAGCAGGTTCCACACCGGGGTATTTAACGCCTTGCCCTTGAGGTCCCAAAGCGCCATGTCGATGCCGGTCAGCGCGCCGCTGCCGACGATGCCGGTCATGCCGTGTCCCATCATCGCCAGGTACAGCTTCTGCCACAGCTTTTCGATGTGAAAGGGGTCCTCGCCGATGAGCAGGGGAGTCAGGTCCTGAATCGCCGTCTGGACGACGCGCGGCCAGCCGCTGGCTTCGCCGACACCATACAGCCCTTCGTCGGTGACGATTTTGACGAACAGCCAGTTGCGCTTTTGCCAACTGCCATCAGGCCGCCCCGCGTGCATCAGGTAAGTTTTGACCTCAGTGATTTTCATCCTGGCTCCCTGCTCATCGTGTTTTGGCGGGCTAACGGGTAATGGTCAGCGTCCATGTATCCTGCTGGGCTGGCTGGACTGCCGTCAGGACGATGCGGCACAACTGCTCGCCCCACACGCCGCGCAGTTGGATGTCGTCGATGATGATCGGTTCCACTGCGGCGCTGAATTTCGATGCCTTGTAGGTAATCGTCGCGCTGCCGGATTCGCGGCCCTCGGTGATGGCACGCGGATTGAGCCTGAGCACCCCGGCGGCAGTCGCGTCGACCGCGCAGGGAGTCAGCAGGCTGAGAGTCAGAGTCTTCGGCGGGCTGTTCAGGGCGTAGGCATCCTCGACGGTGATGCCCTGGCCGCGTTCCAGCCGGACGGTGCGCCGCCAGGTCCTGAGTCCGGCTTCCGGCGGATAGGCCCCGGCAATATCCAGGCTGAGCACGGCGCGCTGGTCATCGGCCTGATAGTGTGCGTCGCGCGCGGCATATTCTTCGCCCGGTGCCTGCATGATCCCGTTGATCGTCGGCAGGTTGTGATAGGCCGACTGCATCGTCCAGATTTCATAGCGCTGCGGGCTGAAGGTCTTGACGCTGTAGGTTTCGACCCCGGCATCGACCAGCACCGGCAGGCCGTCGATAAAGGCGACGAACTGGCCGATGTCGTTGTGATTATGACTTTCGGCGTTATGGCCGCCTTTGGCTGCCACGTAGAAGCCATCAGTCGCGCGCGCCTGGTCGCGGGCGAACATGTCTTCGATGACCGGCAGCCAGACGTCGCGGGGCAGGGGCGCATAGCTCTCGGCTTCGGCCATCTCCGCTAGGCTGACGAGCAGTGCCAGTTCACGCCCGGCGCTCTTGTTGGGCCGGTTACCGTCCGTGTCCGGGCCGGTATCGGGATTGAGGATATTCTGGCGGTGCGCCTCCCAGACGCCCATCGCCATCATGTCCGGGTCGTGAATACGCTTGCCGTACCCGTAAATCAGACCCGCTTCTGGGCGCAGAATGCCCGGTGCGTCGGCAAAGTTGACGACGTAATCTCCGGCGATGTGCGCCCGGTAGATGAACTGGCCCATCGCCTGCACCACCGGCTCCTCCCACACGTCGATCTGCCCGCTGGTCGCCCGATCCAGCAGTTCCAGGCAGTCATACATCGAGGCGGCAGCGCGGCCCCAGTAGCTCGGCCCTTCATCACAGCCGCCGTCGGTCGGGTAGGGGTCAATAAACTTGTCCAGGCTGTGCATGATTTTGCCTACCGCAGCACGTCGCCGCGTGTCATCCGGCTCGACCAACAGGACGCAGGTCAGCCAGTTCGAGTGGATCCAGGGATTCCAGTTGTTGGGGCGGTGATCCGGGTCGGCAAAGCCCATCCACCAGAAATCATCGCGCTCCAGGTTCGGGGTCAGGATGCGCAGGTCGATCTCGCGTTCGATGCGCGGGCGAATCAGCGGCGACACCGTGTCGAGCTGCGCGCCGATCAAATAGAGCGCATAGGCCAGCAGGCTGGCGGTTTCGGCGGCGAACAGATCGACGGTCGGCTCAGCCGTATCGGGCAGGCCGACTCCGGCGCGCTGCGCATACAGGTGAGCGGGGATTCCCCAGTAGGATTCTTCGCATAGCAGCCAGATGCCGTTGACGGCGGCATCGACGAAGCGGCCCTGGCCTTCCATACACTCGGCCAGTACCAGATCAAGTACCTTGCTGCGCCGCTCGAAGTACATCTGCTGGTAGTTGTAGCGGTTGCCAATGCGGGCGACTTCGAGGAACAGCGTGGCTTTCAGCGAAGGCCAGTCGTAGCCCTGGGCGATTTCGCCGCGCCGAATGTACGCCTGCCGAGTCGACTCGGGCAGGGACTGCCAGAATGGGCGTTCTTCAGCGGTGGCGTAGGGATGCCAGTCGATTTTCGAAATGAGGTTCAGGGTATCGGGTTGGTAACGTTGCGAGAGCATAAAGTGTCCTTATCCAATGTAGATTTCAAGCGCTAACTTGAGCGCCAGTGCCGAGGCACCTGCCGCTGACGATAACCGGTGGATCACGTTCTTCCTGCGCGTAGAAAGTATACCGCTTTCAGAGACGCGTTTCCCGCTCCTGAACAAAACCCAGGTCACGATTTCAGGCTCCCCGATCCGACAGCTCAATTTTAGGTCGATGACAGTTAGGCTCATTATTGTGGGAACAACCTTGAGAATCGGGATCACTCTATGACGCTTCAGGAAGCTTTTAATCCCCAGAAAAACAGTATGGATTTCCTGCGTTTTGTTCTGGCTTTTGCCGTGATTATCGTGCATGGATACTGGCTTGGTGGCTTTGGCCCGGACCCGCTGTATTATTTCAGTCATGGGCAGATCGACCCTGGCCCGCTGGCTGTCTCAGGGTTTTTCATCCTGAGTGGTTTTCTGATTACGCGCAGCCGCCAGCGGCGGGGTTCGATCTGGGTTTATCTCTGGCAGCGTGTCCGTCGAATTATGCCCGGTTATTGGGTGACCCTGCTGGTAACGGTTATTCTGTTCGCACCCATCATTTACTTACTCACCAATCATACGCTGACCGGCTACTGGGAGCAGTCTCCCTTTGGCCCATTCGATTATCTGAAGAACAACTTTTTCCTCAAAGTAGGGCAGGATCGGATTGGGGAGCTGTTCAGCACCCATCCAACGCACCCCTATCTGATCAACGGTTCTTTGTGGACCCTCTACGCCGAGTTCAAGTGTTATGTGCTCGTCGGTGTGCTGGGCCTCGTCAATGCCACGCGTGACCGCCGCTGGATCGCCCTGCTTCTGACGGCGGTCGTGATGGGCACGTATATCATCGAGCAGCTCACCGGTGGCTACCTGCGCAGCGTGTTTCCCTACATGCTGGAGCAGGGTTTTCATGAGAATCTCGCCTATTTCCTGATCGGGAGCGTGGCCTATCTGTATGCAGATCGCATCCCGATGCGGCGCAGCCTGTTTGTGGTGAGCCTGGCGCTCATGATCCTCAGCGCGTATGTGGCGTACTATCGCGTCGTGGCGCTGTTTACCTATCCCTACATGTTGTTATGGCTGGCCTTTCACCTGCCGATTACCAAATGGGCCAAGTACGGGGATTTTTCCTACGGCATGTACCTTTACGCGTTCCCCATCCAGCGCATTCTGGCGCAGCTTGGGGTAAATAAGCTTGGGGTGTGGGGATACATTCTGGTGGCTGCCGGTGTCACGGCGGTGTTCGCGGTGCTCAGTTATCATCTGGTGGAGTCGCGTTTCCTCAAACGCCGGTCCCCTGCCGCGTCCCCTGCGCAGTTGGTTCCTGCAGCGGTTGAGACGGCTGTAAAATAAGACGGCAGTTTGACGACTTCTCTGCTCATCCGCTGGCCGACCACGGAAGATGACACCGGTCACGCAACTCGAACTGCGCGGCCTGCAAAATCGCCAGGGCGATTGGCCCGGTTGGGGTGGGATTCCTGATGCGAGAGCGCTACACTCAGCGCGTATGGCAATCGCCTGATTCGGCACGCTGCGTGTCGCTTCACCGCTGTGAGAATCGAGTTGGTAAAGATGTTTGACCCCGCTGATCATCCCCACCGCAGACTGAACCCGCTGACGGGTGAATACGTGCTGGTGTCACCGCACCGCACCAAACGGCCCTGGCAGGGCAGTCAGGAGCGGCTGCCGCCCGAAGATAAACCCCACTACGACCCGCAATGTTATCTGTGTCCAGGCAACACCCGCGCCAACGGTGAGCATAACCCCCACTACGAAAGCACCTTCGTGTTTACCAACGATTTTGCTGCGCTGCTGGCGGATGCCCCCGATGTGCCCGCCGAGCAGCATCCCCTGCTGCAAGTGGCGACGGTGCGCGGCACCTGCCGGGTGGTGTGTTTTTCGCCGCGCCATGACCTGACGCTGCCGGAGATGGAGGTCGCCACGATTCGCCGCGTAGTGGATGTCTGGGCAGAGCAGGTCATCGACCTGGGGCAGACTTATCGCTGGGTGCAGGTATTTGAAAACAAGGGCGCGGCGATGGGGGCTTCGAACCCGCATCCGCACGGCCAGATCTGGGCGCTGAACGCGCTGCCCAATGAGATCGTTAAGGAAGACCACTATCAAAAGGCGTATCGGGAGCAGCATGGTACGCCGCTGCTGGTCGATTATGCCGAACTGGAACTCCGCCAGCAGGGGCGCATCGTGGTGGAAAACGGTGTGTGGCTGGCGGTCGTGCCGTTCTGGGCAGTGTGGCCGTTTGAAGTCCTGCTGATGCCGCGCCGCCATGTCCTGCATCTGCCGGACCTCACCGATACGGAGCGTGATGCGCTGGCCGACATCCTCAAGCGGCTGCTGACGCGTTATGACAACCTGTTCGAGACGTCCTTCCCGTATTCGATGGGCTGGCACGGCGCGCCGCGTGATGACGGCGATTACGGACACTGGCAGCTTCATGCTCACTTCTACCCGCCGCTGCTGCGCTCCGCCACGGTTCGCAAGTTTATGGTCGGCTTCGAGATGATGGCTGAAGCGCAGCGTGACCTGACGGCTGAACAGGCTGCTGAACGGCTGCGCAGCCTGTCGGACGTGCATTACCGCAGCCGGTAAGTCGGGCTACTCGCTGAGGGTGATGATGGCCGTGAACGAACCCGCATTGTCGAAACGGTCGCTATCGTTGACGTACAGCTCCAGCATGCCGCTGGTCTGGGCGATGAACGTGGCAGCGCTGCCGATATAAAACGGTGTCGATGAGCCAATGCGCCCAATGAGCGCGTACTGAGGCGCACCCCGCAGCGGGAAGCCTGCGACGGTGGCGCTTTCACCTGAACCTGCCGGACCATCGGGGATGAAATTGCAGTCCAGACAGATGCGCACCCGGCCTGTAGCGGTAATCGTCACCATTTGCCCGGCCTGGATGGTCAGTCCGGTCCTGGTCCAGTCTGCGGCTGCCGGAACGCGCACGGTCATGCGCTCATCAGATGCTGAGGTACCGGTGCCGCTGGGCGCAATCGGGATGATTGGCGGTGCAGCGACAACGCTGACGGCCTCGCAATCGCCCGATGGTGTGACCTCGGCTGCGGCGACCCAGGCTTCGTTGATGAGTTTGCGAGGTGCCGCTTCGTCTTTGTCGAGGCGATACCAGAGCGTGTCATTGTGACCCAGTGCCTCACCCTGGACAACAAAATCTGTTTCGGCAGCCAGGAAAGCCACTGCGGTGCGATTGACGCCTGGGCCAACCCGCACCCGCACGGAATCCTTTTCCTCTGTGCGAATGACACAGGGTTCGACTTCTGCCGTCGCTTCGATTGTCGCCTCGGCAGTGGCTTCAGCGGTCGCTTCAGGGACTGTCTGGCCGAAGACGAAAGGAACAAACGCGAACAGCAGCAGCAGGCTGAGCGCGATCGCGCGGAAATTGGTGTGGAATATCATGGGATTACCAAACTCCTCCATGAAGCCAAACGTTACAAACAGGCTAACGCAGCGAGCTTGCAGCGGCCCAACATGATACGCTTGCAGTTCAGCTTGATTTCTGGAACTATATCGTACTCAATGATTATCCAAAGGACTGGTACTGTGTCCCTCCAAGAACGTGTCATCACGGCTTTTCAAGAACATTTTGACGCCGCCCCGCGCTACATCGTCCGCGCGCCGGGGCGGGTGAATCTGATTGGCGAACACACCGACTACAACGATGGGTTCGTACTGCCAATGGCAATCGACCGCGCGACGTGGATCGCGCTCAGTCCGCGCAACGACGGGCAGGTGGTCATCCACTCGCTGGATTTCGACCGCCGGGCGGAGTTTTCGCTGGCGCAGTTCGAAAACACCGATACGGGCTGGTTCGAGTATATGAAGGGCATCGCCTGGGTGCTCCAGGCAGGCGGCTTCAAACTCAACGGCTGGAACGGGGTGATGGCCGGGGATGTGCCCATCGCCGCTGGGTTGTCGTCGTCGGCAGCCCTCGAACTGGCGACCGCACGCGCTTTTGCGACCGTCTCCGGCCTGGATTGGCAGCCCGCTTCGATGGCGCGGCTGGCGCAGCGGGCCGAAAACGAATGGGTTGGGATGAACTGCGGCATTATGGACCAGATGATCTCGGCTGCCGGGGTCGAAGGCACCGCGCTGCTGATCGACTGCCGCTCGCTGGATGCCGAGAATGTGCCGCTGCCGCCGGATACCGTGGTCGTGGTGCTGGATACAGCCACGCGCCGGGGGCTGGTCGATTCGGCCTACAATGAGCGCCGTCGCCAGTGCGAGGAAGCCGCGCGTTTCTTCGGCGTCCCGGCCCTGCGCGACGTGTCGCTGGCCGAGTTCGAGCGCCGCGCCGGAGAACTGGACGACCTGACC
>JAIOHO010001106.1 GCA_019912905.1 Anaerolineae bacterium | reverse complement strand
GTGCCCGGGCTGCTTTGGTCTCATCCGAAAACAGCAGGTTCAGCTGGATGCTCAGCTTGAGTCCGGCAGACTGGGCCGTGTGCCACATGGTTTCGGCATCGCGATAGGACCCGGCCATCGGTTTCTCGCAGTAGACATGCTTGCCCGCCTGAAGCGCGGCCACGGTCACCGGCATGTGCAGGTTGTTGTGCAGGGCCACATCGACCGCCTGAATGTCGTCGCGCTGGAGCAGGTCGGCAAAGCGGGTATAAACCGCCGGGATGCCATGCAGGTCCGCGACGCGCTGGGCTTCCGCTTCGTTGATGTCCGCCACGGCCACGATCTCCGCGCCGGGAATCCTGCTGTAATTGTCGAGGTGGTGCTTGCCAATCTGTCCGACGCCGATCACGCCAATTCGCACGGGTTCTGCCATGAATTCATCTCCTTCAAAGACCAAGATTATGCATAAAAAAGAGCCGCTGCGTCCGTCTATTCGCTCTCGATGGCGGCCAGCGTCCGTTCGATCAGCGCGGCGGTTTTCCGCACCGCGCCGATTTCATCGCCATCGCGCGGCACACTCTCGATGCCCCATACGCCATCATACCCGGCCTCAACCAGAATTTGAATCACCTGGGGAATATCGACGGTTGGGTCATTCCCGGCGGCGTCGAACGCAAAGGTCTTGACGTGGACCGATCGCGCATAACGGGCGCAGCGCTGCCAGCCTTCCTGCTGATGACCCTCCGCCCAGTTGTTGGTGTCAAACAGCAGGCTCAGACCTTTGACAGCATCCAGCAGCTTGATGACGTGATCGGGAAATTTGGTCGGCCCCCAGTGATTCTCGACCAGCACTTCGATGCCCTTGTTACCTGCCCGCCGGATCACATCGTCATAACCCGCGACGATGATCTCGAAGACGTCATCCGGCATGTCCTCCGGCCCGCCGGCGTCGATGCGCACCTGCTGCGCGCCGAGTTTCTCGGCCACTTCCAGCCAGCGGTAGGCCGCCGCGCGATTGCTGCGGCGCTTTTCCGCGTCCGATTCGTAGATGTGTGCGCCATCGACAGCCAGACAGCCAAATGGCAGTCCGACGGCCTCGGCTGCGGCTTTCACACGCACCAGGTAATCGTCATTCTGCGCCGAAAACTGCGCATTTTCCGGGTCGCGCCCACCCCGAATCACGGCGTCCTCATCCTGAAGGGCCGACAGATGCGCGTTCCAGGGGTCCAGTTGGACCGCACCAAGCCGTTTCGAATCGGCAATGTAGCCGAACATATCCTGTTTGCCATCGGCCAGCAGCCGGTGAAAACTGAACGATGCGATGCTGAATTTCAACATAAGGTCCTCTGTCTGAGAAAAACTATTTTGAGTCACAATCTGGATGTGTTAGGTTCCGCGCTGCCGAAGCCAGGCCCGCATCTTCTGCGACCAATCCGGGCTGTGTCCCGTGATGCCGCTTCTCTGCGACAGCACACGCCGGGCCACCACTGTTTCGATCTCATCGGGATCATGGTCGATGGCCGCCAGCAGATGATCGGCAAAGCGCACATCGCCCAAAGCAGCCACCAGCACCGCCGCCGATGCGATGCGCAGTTCGGCATTGCCTTTCTCGTTGGCAAGTTCGAGGAACTCCGAGGTCGTCTCCCAGCCCGGCAGATCGGTCATCTCGGTACGCAGCGACTCCCCAAAAGTCAGATTCCAGCGCGCCAGGACCTGTTCGCTCTCCGTGACGAGATCCACCAGAATCTGCCGAAGCGACTCCGCCGATTCGGGGAGGGGTGCGCCTTCCGCCATCTGCCGGGCCAGGGCCTGCAAGTCGTCCTCGGTGAAGTCGAGGCCGCGCTCCGCCAGCAGGCGTTTATATTGTCGCAGCAGAATCGTCAGCAGTTCGGGCAGCGGTGCTTGTTCCAATACCTGGGTACGATCCAGGCGCATGACGTTATCCTTTCGCTAGCCATCCGATTATAGCGATGGGCCAGACCCGTAGCCAGATTACAGCCAAGGGTATCGGCGCAGATCCACAGTTGCTCAGACTATTTTGGCGCGGTAGAATGCCAAATGCTGTGTTCCCGGCAGCAATTTTGGGGTTGAGGGGGTTACTTTGACCAATCTATCGACTGAGCATTCACCGCGAGTCCGTGACGATGTGGTTCGTCAGCATGTCCCGTGTAATTTGTGCGGCAGCCATGACCGCCAGCCGTACTGCCCGGAAAACGGATTAGGGCTGGTGCAGTGCAACCACTGTGGTTTCGTCTATGTCAGCCCGCGTCCCGACGCCAAAGAGCTGTACGCACTCTATGGCGAAACCTACTTCCACAACAACGAATCCGGCGTGGTGGGTTACACCGATTACATTAAAGACGAACCGAATATCCGCCGCACCGCGCAGCGCCGTCTGACGCATCTGGAGCAGTATGTATCGCCCGGAAAGCTGCTGGATGTCGGCTGTGCGACCGGCTTCTTTCTGGACGAAGCGCGCAAACGCGGCTGGTCCGCCGAAGGGCTGGATGTCTCATCCTTCGGGGTGCAGTACGCGCAGGAACATTTTGGACTGACCACCTATCACGGCTCCTTGACCGATCTCGATTTCGAATCGGCCAGCTACGATCTGGTGACGATGTGGGACGTCATCGAGCATGTGCCGGACCCCACCACCTATGTACGCCGCGCCGCCGAACTGGTGCGTTCCGGCGGATTCATCTCGCTGGCAACCCCGGACATCGACAGCCTCCCGGCACGATTGGCAGGACGCCGCTGGGTAGGGTTCAAGCTGTCCGAGGAACACGTTTATTACTTCTCCGTCAAGACTCTCACCAAGATGCTGAATGAGGCCGGGTTCGAGGTCGTCAACGTGCGGCACATCGGCAAGTACGTTCCCCTGAGCCTGTTCCGTGACCGGCTGGGATTCTATTTCCCCTGGCTGGCGAAGGCCCTGGAAGTGGGCGAAAAGGCCCTGGGCCTGTCGGAGTGGGCGCTGTATATCAACCCTTACGACATCGTGCAGATTACCGCCTGGAAGCGCTGACGGGCAGCCCCGGGCACACCTGCCCCTGAACGATGATTCCACTCCTGATCAAGTACAAACTTCCGCTGCTGATCGCCCTGGCGATTGGGGTGCGCTTGGGCGTGCTGCTGGCGTTCCCCGGCGTCTTTGCCTTCGAGCAGACCGGGGCGATTCATGGCTCAGATGCTTACGATGCCTATGCCCAGAATCTGCTGGCGACCGGCGTCTATGGCCGGACTCCCGGCGTGCCCGATGCCGCCATTCCCCCGCTGTACAGTTATGCGCTGGCGGGAGTCTATGGCCTGTTGGGACGTGGTTCCTTCCAGGTGGGCCTGTTTCATACGCTGCTGGAT
>JAIOHO010001105.1 GCA_019912905.1 Anaerolineae bacterium | reverse complement strand
CACTGCGCCTAAAGCACGTTAAATTGGGTTAACCTGTGAACCCCAACATAATGGACCAAGGAGTAGACCCGAATGACGCACATTATTACCAGCCTGTGCCTGCGTGACGGCGCATGTGTGGAAGTTTGCCCGGTAGAGTGTATCGTCCCCGGCCAGCCCGAAGACGAATGGCCGTGGTACTTCATCGACCCGGACACCTGCATCGACTGCGGCGCATGCATCCCTGAATGCCCCTACGAAGCCATTTTCATCGAAGAAGAGGTGCCTTCGGAATATGTCGTCGATGGGACCCAGGAAATTCTGCCGTTCGATACCAAGCAGCGCACCACACCGGATGCGGGCACGGTCGTCGATCTGACCAAGGACATCCAGCCGAATTACGACTTCTTCTCCGAAGGGCCGGGCTACGACGCCCTCGGCTAAACTGCTGGAAGCTCTATCCAATCCCCTGGCCTGCGCCGGGGGATTTTTGATTCTGGCGGTTATGCTCCTCTCCCTGCCGGTTCTATTGACGCGCAGAGCGATCGGGTACAATAGGCTGACAAGGATCATCCGATCGTGTGCGGACGATTCGATAAAATCTTCTTGAGAAAGGGATGTTTATGCGCTTCGAGAACAGGGTCGCCATCGTGACCGGGGGCGGGATGGGCATTGGCCGGGCCGGGGCGCAGGCGTTTGCAGCCGACGGTGCCGCAGTCGTCGTCGCCGACGTGAATGAGGAGGCAGCGCAGGCGGTCGTGGACGAGATTCGTGCCAGCGGCGGGCAGGCTGCGGCGGTCATCGCCGACGTATCGAAGCGGGCCGATGCGGAGCGCATCACTGGCGAAACGGTGCAGCGATTTGGCGGGGTCGATTTCCTGCTGAATAACGCCGGAATCCAGACCTATGGCACTGTCACCGACACCGACGAAGACACCTGGGATCGGACGCTGGACATCAACCTGAAGGGAATGTATCTGGTCGCCAAATACGCTATCCCGGAAATGCTCAAACGCGGCGGCGGGGCGATCGTGAATATCGCCTCGATCCAGGGGCTGGCAAATCGGCAGCGGGTCGCGGCCTATGCAGCCGCCAAGGGCGGCGTCATCGCCCTGACCCGGTCGATGAGTGTCGATTTTGTCGGGCAGAATATCCGCACCAACTGCATCTGTCCCGGTGGGGTCGAAACGCCCATGCTGCGCTGGGCCATCGGGCGGTCGGTGCCCCAGGATCAGATTGCCGAGGCGATCCGCAAAGCGGGCGAAGATTATCCGATTGGCCGCGTCGCCCAGCCAGAGGAAATCGCAAAAGTGGCGACGTTCCTGTGCAGCGCCGACGCGTCATTTATGTCCGGCAGCACGGTGGTCGTCGATGGCGGGTACATGGCGCTGCTGTAAGGAAGAACAAAGCGCCTATCTATCGGTAAACTCCGGTTTTCGGTGGCAGTGCTGAGGCTTGAGTCCTGAGTGATGAACCAAAACGCCCGGAGTTCTTCCTCAGTGCTCCGTACTCAGCACTCAGGACTGGGGTCTTCCAAGCAGCTTAAAGATCAATACGAGGGAGAAGTATGATGAAGGCTGTTCAGGTTCATCAAACCGGCGGACCCGAGGTCCTGTCCTATGAAGAGATCGAAATGCCGCAACCGGGGCCGGGCGAGGCACGTCTCAAAATCGAAGCTATCGGCCTGAATTTTGTCGATGTCTATCGGCGGCGGGGCCTGTACAAAGCCAATCTGCCGCTCATTCCAGGCGAGGAAGCCGCCGGGGTGGTGGATGCGGTCGGCCCGGGCGTGACCGAGGTGCAGGTGGGCCAGCGGGCGGCCTATGCCATGCGCACCGGCGCGTATGCCGAGTACGCCGTCGTCCCGGCCTGGACCCTGGTCCCCATACCGGAGGCGATCCGCACGGAGGACGCCGCTGCCGTACTGCTTCAGGGGCTGACCGCGCATTACCTGTGTTACAGCACCTATCCGCTGCGGGCCGGGGAAACCGCGCTGGTCCATGCCGCTGCCGGAGGTGTCGGGCTGCTGCTCGTGCAGATTGCCAAAGGACTCGGCGCGCGGGTGATCGGCACGGTTTCGACCGAAGAAAAGGCACAGCTTGCCCGTGACGCCGGGGCGGATGACGTGATTCTGTATACCCAGGCAGACTTTGAAGCAGAGACGAAGCGGCTGACGGACAAGCGTGGGGTGTCTGTCGTTTACGATTCGGTCGGCAGAGACACTTTCGATAAAAGCCTCAACTGCCTGCGCCCGCGCGGGATGATGGTGCTCTACGGCCAATCCAGCGGACCGGTGCCGCCATTCGATCCGCAGACACTCAACGCCAAAGGCTCGCTGTTTCTGACCCGGCCCAGCCTGGGTCATTACATCGCCGATCACACCGAACTGCTCCAGCGTTCCGGCGATCTGTTCCAATGGATGCAGGCGGACGATCTTCAGGTGCGCATCGACACGGTCTTTCCACTGGCCGATGCCGCCAACGCCCAGCGCTATATCGAAGCACGCAAGACGAAAGGCAAGGTGCTGCTGATTCCATGACTGGACTCACTCGAATCGGACTCACCATGGGAGACCCGGCAGGTATCGGGCCGGAAATTATCGTCAAGACCCTGGCCGCACCGCACAGCTTTTCGCGGCGCTGCATCCCGGTGGTGATTGGGGACGGGCGCGTGCTGGCAGAGACCGCGGCGGCGTTGGGGTTATCCGTCGCCATGCATCCTATTCAGGACGTCGCCGACGCGCGCGGCATCGCCGGAACCATCGACCTGATCGACCTGGAC
>JAIOHO010001104.1 GCA_019912905.1 Anaerolineae bacterium | reverse complement strand
CAGGCCAAGCGCTTACGTGCAGGTTGGCACAATGACTATTTGCTCAAGGTTCTCAACTGCTAGAACGCGATTGCCCTGGGGAATGATTCGAGTGCGCCCATTCCAGTGCCTTCAAGTGCTATACTGTGGAGTACGCGGGATGAAATGAGTTGCCTGGTGTGTCTGACTTGTTCATCCCAGACACACCATATTCAGTTGAAGCTGGGCGGCCCTGGAGCCTGAGCATTAGGTCACTGCGATGTCACGTTCATTCAGCATAATTATGATCTGTGGTTTTTGGTGAGCCTGGATTATGGAAAATAATGCGGTGGTTGATATTCATGAAGAGAAACACCGGCTCGAACAGATGCTGCGCCATATCCCTCTGGCGGTTGCTGTGGTCGATCGGGATATGCGTTACCTTTTCGCCAATGATCGCTGGCTACACGATTTTGGCCTTGAAGAACAGCATCTCGACGGACTCAACCACTATGACGTCTTTCCAGAAATCGATGATGATTGGAAAGCTATTCACCAGCAGTGCCTTCAGGGGGAAATCCGCCGGGACGAACAGCTCCCATTTGTGCGGGCTGACGGCTCAAT
This sequence comes from Anaerolineae bacterium, assembly GCA_019912905.1. Taxonomy (GTDB): domain Bacteria; phylum Chloroflexota; class Anaerolineae; order Aggregatilineales; family Phototrophicaceae. The sequence continues at coordinate 2,029 of JAIOHO010001104.1, read as the reverse complement.
AGAGTGGCTCCGGCGCGAGATCCGCCCCTGGTATGGGATGACCGGTGCAATTTGCGGTGTGATCTTTTACATTGAGCGCATCACTGATCGCAAACAGACTCAGGACGCCCTCAAAGCACAGCGCAATTTCCTCAGACAGGTGATTGATCTGGACACTAGTTTCATTTTTGCAAAGGATGAACAGGGCCGGTTTACGCTTGCCAACGAGGCCCTGGCAACCACCTATGGCACGACGCCCGAAGCGATGGTTGGAAAAGCCGATGTCGACTTCAACCCCCGGAAGGACGAAACAATCCACTTCCGGCATGACGATGCCGAAGTCGTACGAACCCGTCAGCCCAAGTTTATCCCGGAAGAACCGCTGACGAATGCCGTCACTGGAGAAACACGCTGGTATCAGACGACCAAGATTCCGCTCATCGCCGAAGACGGCCAGCCTGTGCAGCTTCTGGGTGTCGCCACCGACATTACCGATCGCAAACGCGCACAGGATGCCCTCAAGACCCAGCGCAATTTCCTGAGGAAGATTATCGACCTGGACACCAGTTTCATCTTCGCGAAGGATGAGCAGGGTCGATTTACACTGGCGAACAAAGCGCTAGCCACACATTACGGCACCACACCGGAAGAAATGGTCGGCAAGGCCGATTTAGATTTCAATCGGCAGCCACATGAGATCGAACACCTGCGGCGTGACGATTCTGAAGTTATTCGCACCTGCCAGCCCAAATTTATTCCGGAGGAAGCCCTTACTAACGTCGTCACCGGAGAGACGCGCTGGTATCAGACGATCAAGATTCCACTCATTTCTGAGGACGGCCAGTCCGTGCAGCTTCTGGGCGTTGCCACCGACATCACCGACCGCAAACGTGCTCAGGATCATCTGGAAACGCAGCGCAATTTCCTTCGCCAGGTGATTGACCTCAACACCAGCCTGATCTTCACCAAAGACGAGCATGGGCAATTCACGCTGGTAAACAAGGCGCTGGCTGATGCCTACGGCACAACCCCACGCGATATGGTCGGCAAGTATGATGAGGACTTCAATCCCCGGCAAAACGAGACCGAACACTTCCGACACGATGATGCCGAAGTAGTACGTAACCGGCAGCCCAAATTCATCGCCGAAGAACCGGTCACCAACGTCGTCACCGAAGAAACGCGCTGGTATCAGACAGTCAAGGTGCCCCTATTCGCCGAAGATGGTCATACCGTACAGCTTCTGGGCGTTGCCACCGACATCACTGATCGCAAGCGCGCTCAGGAACAACTCCAGCAGTTGGTGATTCATGAACAGAAGGCCCGGAAAGAAGCCGAAACCAGTACCAAGCTCAAAGACCTATTTCTGGCGAATATGAGCCATGAGTTGCGCACACCCCTGAACGCCATCATCGGCTTTTTGCGCGAAATGCTGTACAGTGAGCAACTTGACCATGATAATCTGCACATGGCCGAGCGGTGTCTGGCAAACAGCCAGCGTCTCCTGATGCTGATTAACAGTGTACTCGACCTGTCGCGTCTCGCCGCAGGCAGCTTGGAAATCGTGCCGATGGAAATCTCACCCTATGATCTCGCCCATACAATTATCGACGACCTGGGACTTCAGGCAAAGGAAAAAGGGCTGCGCCTTGAACTTGAACTTGACCCTGCCTTGCCAGAGACAATTGTCCATGACGAGGAGCGCCTGATACAGATCACGACCAATCTGGTTGCTAATGCCATCAAGTTCACCTATGAGGGAACGGTCAAACTCGCGTTCAGGCGACAGGAAGACCGACTCATCATTACGGTATCGGATACAGGCATTGGCATCCCAAAAACGCTGCAGAAGATCATTTTTGAGAATTTCGTCCAGCTAGACAGATCTTCCAAGCGGAAGCATGGCGGAGCTGGGCTGGGTTTGTCCATCGTCAGCAATCTGGTCGATCTTATGGGCGGCCAGGTTAGCGTCGAAAGCGAAGTGGGCAGGTATTCCGTCTTCAAAGTGGATATTCCGCTGGAACTCGACGGCTTGCACACAGCACCACTC
>JAIOHO010001103.1 GCA_019912905.1 Anaerolineae bacterium | reverse complement strand
TTGTGTTCTCTCAGGAGATCGATCTGGCGCAGGTGCCGCATGTCCCCTGGCCGGTGTTATTCAACTGGATTCCTGGGCGCATCCATTGGTGGACCGAGAATCTGGGCGAGCAAATTCCGCCTCACGAGCGCCGCGTCATCCGCATTGCGCATCGAGGGGCCTCGGCCTACGCGCAGGAGAATTCCCTGTCGGCCTTCACAAAAGCGGCTGAGATGGGCGCGGATATGGTCGAAGTCGATGTGCGCCTGACGGCGGATCGTGTGCCGGTGATTACCCATGATGAAAGCCTGAAGCGCGTCTTTGGGGTGCCCGGCCTCATCCACGAATATACCTTTGACGAACTGGTTCGCATGACGCCAGAAGGTCGTGAACCGCTTGTCACGATGGAAAAGCTGTTCGAAACCTGCCGGTCACTCAGCATGGGTGTGTACCTGGATATTAAGCAGATTGGCCTGGATACTGTGCCGATGCTGATTGAGATCGTGAAGCGGGCGGATATGTGGGGAGGCACGATCTTCGGGTCATTTCGTGCGGATTGGCTGGCGGAAATCAAAGCCTGTGACCCGGAGGCAGCGACATCTGTCCTGTTCAGTTCGATTCATGTGGACCCGGTTGCGCAGGCGCGGGCAATTGGCTGTGATTATGTGCATCCATGTTGGGAGCGATTCGATGAACCAGACAAGCTGCTCACGGAAAGCTGGCTGGCTGGCGTGCATGAGGCCAATCTGGGCGTGGTCTGCTGGCACGAAGAACGTCCGACTGTGATCCACGCACTGCAAGCGCTCGGCGTGAATGCCATCTGTTCTGATGAGCCGGAACTGCTGATGCCCGTCTAAACTGCGGGTTTATTGAAGGCATCCGCGCGGCGGACACGCAGCTGCGGTGTTTCGCTGGAAGGGGCGTGCCGGTGCGCTTTACGACTGAGCGTGCTCTCCACGGTAGACACCAGATCACCAAAGAGATTGAGTTTATGAAGGTAGCGGTCTGCACCGGCGGCCAGGGCGCTGTTGATCGTCTTCTCGTCTCCCAAAGCCGAAAAGATGATGATTGGCGTTTCGGACGTGGTGGGCCGTGACCGGATGCGGCGGCATAAATCGATCCCGTTCATGCCGGGCATCATTATATCCAGAATAATCAGATCAGGAGTTGCAGAGTCCAGGTAGTCAAGCGCCTCAAAAGAATTCTCTGTATCGACTACCGTAAAACC
>JAIOHO010001102.1 GCA_019912905.1 Anaerolineae bacterium | reverse complement strand
TCTTTGGCAATTTGCATGAAAGTGTCAGGTTCTCAGACTTATCTTCAAATTGGCCCTTCCTGGTCTCTGGACCCCCTCTGTCTGCCCGTGTCAGCCACTTCCCTCAGAATTCTTGGGAGATGTAAAGAAGCGTCACGAAATCCTGCAAGTTTGATGCGGTTACCCTCAAGTGATACCATTTTCAGCGCCGTTGGAAATTTTGGTGAGGATTGCGTTGCCTTAATACTTTTCGCATAAGCAATCTCAATTCCCGTGCTATGATACCAATAAGGAAACTTGAGGTAGAATAATTTCTGTCTATAGCGGTGCACAAGCGAGAAGACAGACAGATATGACACGAAGCCCCATCGGTGAACTCATCGAGACAGAAACCGAAGAAATCCTCGCGTCCCTAAAACCTGGCTACAGCCGCAGTGATAGTGTGGCTTACGATACGGCTTGGCTGGCGCGCCTGGCACCGCAGGTACCTGGACGCGGTTATGAAAGCGCTCTCGCCTGGCTGCGCAGAAACCAGCATGCCGATGGAAGTTGGGGCGGAAAGGTCCTTCATTATCACGACCGTATTATTTCGACCCTGTCGGCAATCATCGCGCTCCAGGGTTACGGCGATAATTTTGCGGATAAACAGCGGGTCCGCGCAGGCGAGGCTTTTCTCTGGCATGAGAAAGGTCGGCTCCATCATGACGCCAATGATACCAGCGGCTTCCCCGTCCTGGCGGTTGCGCTGGTAAACGAAGCCATTTCCTGTGATCTGGATGTGCCTCGTGATTTATATCGGGATGTGTCCAAAATCGAGCGGAAGCTGAATTTGCTCGGACATAACCCGCACTCCTGGCGGAATACGACCTTGGTCGTTTCCCTTGAGGCTGTGCTGGCGAACATCCATGATTTATGTCATTACGATTTCGTTGAACCGAACGGTTCGGTGGGCATGTCTCCGGCTGCAACAATCGCGGTCATGCTTCATACCAACAACTCGAATCCGAACTCGCTGGATTATCTTCAGAAAACCCTGGAAGCACAGGGAGATGGCGGCGTACCCTTTATTCAGCCGATGGATGTCTTCGAAATCGTCTGGACTCTTTATCACCTGCGCCAGGCCGATCTGATTCAACCGGATCAGCCCCACGTGCAGCGTTTGCTGGCATACCTGGCCGCATCGTGGTCGCCTGAACGAGGCATCAGTTTTTCGCCGCAGATCAACGTCCCAGACCTGGATGATACCGGAGTCACCTATGCGCTGCTGCGCTGGGGAGGCTACCCGGTCAGTGCAGATGTATTCGCCAGCTTCGAAAACGAGACCCACTTCAACTGCTATGCAGGCGAACTCGATCAATCATTAAGCGCGAATATGCGCACCCTGGCGGCGCTGCAACTTGAAACAGGCCACCGGGAATTCGAGAACTGGTCCCAAAAAATCACCGCGATGCTGCGCCGTTACGATCTGCGCGGCAACTTTTTATTCGATAAGTGGCACATCTCTCCCTATTATTTCACCAGCACTGCCATCTGGACACTTCACGGCCTGGTAGATGATCTGCTGCCTTCACTGGTGAAGTGGATTACCAAAACTCAACGTGCCGATGGTGGTTGGGGTTACTATGGTGGATCGACCTCTGAAGAAACCGCCTACTGTCTGAAAGCGCTCCTGTTCTGGCACGAGCGTACAGAGCGGATTGAAAGCGAGATCCTCAGCGCGGCGGCGAATTATCTGCTGACGCATCTCGATCAGAAGGACTATCCACCTCTGTGGATCGGAAAAACATTATACATGCCTTATTATCCGGTTCGCTCGGCCATTCTCATGGCCCTTCAAAATTATCATCAATCTGTTGGTGAGTAAGACAAACACGCGAGGTCTCGGCAATGAAAATCAAACCGACGTGGGATAACGAAGGCAAAACCATCATCCGCCATATTTTTGAACGCGGCTGGGGTTGGACGGACTTTCACCAGGCATTGGAACAGGCATCGGTCATGATGGACGAAGTGGACCACCGGGTCGATGTCATCCTCGATTTCCGGGATGCCAACCTGATTCCCAATGGGGCCATTACCCAGGTTAAGAAGGCCTACACCAATCCCAAACACCACAACGTTGGCACCACCATCGTCATTGGCGCGAACAGTTTTATGCAGGCGCTCGTCTCGGTGGGTACCAAGCTGGCACCCAACAGCCTGGAAAATTGGGATGTGGAGTTCGCCAGGACGCTGGACGAAGCCTACAGCATCGTGACCCGGAAGAACAGTACCAGCACAGGACAAACCTCGTGATGGAAGATCCATCCTTCAAGACTCGCATTCAGCAGCGCTATCCTGAGGGCCTGACCGGGGTCTTTGCTGTGGGTGGCACCCGCACGACCTATATTCTGGAGCAGAATCGAGATAAGCCGGACCCTGGCCGGATCGAGGACTTTGCGGCTCATGGGGAATATTTGCTGCGGCGCTATTGGCAGTTGATTGACCTGTTTTTTGATCTCGGCGGCCAGAACATGATCATCACGGCCTTCTCGTTCCGGGGCTTTTACAACCGGGGCGCAGAATACGGGGCGCTCATCACGCAGGAAATGGGCCGTTTTATCGACGAGTCTTCGGTGGAGTATTATCGCAGCCAGCAGATCGACCCTTATTTCACCGGCGTGGATACGCTGCTGCTTCAGCCTGAAGATTCACCCATTCATCAGATGGGCCAGCAGTTTGTCGCTTTTCAAAAGAATTGGCCCTATCGCGCAGGTCGCCCTCGCCTCGTGTGGGAAATTGCTTCGATGCCGCTCTATTCGTTCTGGCAGTTCTTCCAGAGCCTGAGTGAGACGGAGCGCGCCCAGATCGACGCCCAGATTGCCTCGGAAACGAATCTCGAAGAAATCTATCGCATGCTCTACCGACGCTTTGCGCAGGCAGCCTATGGCACGGATATTCCCATGCCGCACTTCTACATGGGCACCAACAAGAGCGGCGATCTGAAATGGCGTTCGCCCATGCCGTTAGCGCTGTCTGGCGGCGATTATCTGCGCATGTTCTATACCCCCTATCCCACCCTGTTCATCACCCGCGAAACGCTTCAGACCATGCTCGCCGATCTCGCTTTTAACGAGCGTTTTTATTCCGCCAAGACCGACTATGGCGGCCAGTACACGCCTGAACTGGTCCAGGCAGAATACGAGCGTGTGATGGCGCTCAGCACGGACCCGGAAACGACTCTCGGACTAGCTCGGAAGGTCACGACTTAACCCATTATGGAATCCCTGGCAATTCGCGTTCACGAACTCACCTATATCTACCCGGGCAAGAACCCGGTCATCGCCAATGAGGATGTCAGCTTCGAGATTCCAACAGGTGAAATCTTCGGGCTTCTCGGGCCAAATGGCGCTGGCAAAACCACCCTGGTGATGCAGCTTCTCGGCCTGCTCAAGCCCACCTCCGGCAGTATCTGGATGGATGGAATTGATGTCGTCAAGGCACCGGATCAAGCCAGCCGCAACACGGGATTCCTGCCGCAGAAGGGCATCCCGATGCGGTATGTGGAGGTCGAGCGTGCGCTGTATTTTACCGGGCGGCTGCGCGGGCAGTCACACCGGGATGCGCAGCTTCAGGTCCAGGACCTGCTGGATGAATTCGACCTCAAGCCCTATGCCAGACGCCATGTCAATGACCTCAGCGGCGGCATGCTGCGCCTGGTCAATTTTGCGATGGCGTTGATGGGCTATCCACGCGTGTTGATCCTCGACGAGCCG
>JAIOHO010001101.1 GCA_019912905.1 Anaerolineae bacterium | reverse complement strand
CAACAGAATGAACTTGAACGCGCAGTCAGTGAGGTCGAACGCATCCTGCTGGAACGCCGTCGGCAGCGGGAATACGTGTCAAACCTGACCCGGAATTTTGCTGACAGGTTGTTCGACGCGTTAAAAGCGGCCATCTTCGATCTGCGTGATCGCGGCCTGGTCGAACTGGCCGAGCCGCGCCTGGTGGATCATCCCGCCGGGGGTGGCCGCCGCGCCCTTCAGATCGGGATCGAGGATTGGGGCATCATCTTTGTGCCGCTGGTGGGCACGGCCCGGCCCAATATCCGCGACGAAGCACAGATTCCAGGTGCCGCCTTCAAACAGATCTCCGGGCGCATCGCTGTCTTTATCGGCAGCGATCCAGCCGAAGAATCCTTTTATGACTTTATTATCCTGTCAGATGGTTCCTGGTTTGCCTGGGGCTATGGCTGGCCGCGGCAGGATTCAACCATCGAAGATACCGATTTTAAGCTGCTGGCGTATGCCCTGATGAACAGCTTCATCAAAGACATCTTCGTGACCTGGCGGCCCCGGCGCGATACCACCCTGGGTGTGGCGATGGATGCGCGCAAACGGGCCTATGTGTTTGGCCTGCCGGGTGACGATGCGTAGGATCACCTGATCGATGCCTTATTCGCCGCTCGATCTGGCGGCTGCGTTTATCCAGACCGGCGAACTGGCCGACGCGCTGGACGTCCTGAACCAGCACCTTGTCCATCAGCCGCAGGATGATCGTGCCCGCCGCCTGCGAATCGATGTGCTGCGCCACCTGGGAAGACGCGCGCATCTCGAAACCGCCCTCGACGATTCAAACCAACTGGCCGAACCGACCGCCGAGGATGCCATCTGTCAATCCCTGCTGCTGGAACAGATGGAGGATGACCACGGGGCGGCGGCCTGTCTGAGCCGGGCACTGCAAATGTGGCCCGATCATGCTCGTCTGATCGAACGCGATCTGAATCTGCTGCTGAGGCTGGACCGGGCGGACGAGGCGCTGAACGTCGTGCGGGCGCAGCCAAAAGTGTGGCGCTGGCTTCAGTGGGAGGGAGATGCTCTGGTCGCGTCGGGCAACGACCTGATGGCGACCGCGCGCTACGGGCTGGCTCTGGCCGACCTGGAGGCGCATCGCACCCCGGAAAATGCGGCTTATCTGAGGCCGATTCAGGCGCGTCTGCTGCTGGCTCGTGCGGCGGCTTACCTGCGGTTGGAGATGCTCGACCCGGCAGAGGATCAGTATCAGGCAGCCGAGTCGCTCCTGCCCGACGACCCGGCGATTCCGTTCAACCGGGGGCTGCTGGCCTGGCTGCGTGGGGATGCAGACGAAGCGCGGAGTCTGTGTCGCGCGGCGCTGGAATCCGCCTCTGAAAACCAGCGTGAACGCCTGCTGGATGACCTGCGCGGCGACCCGCGCTGCGCCGCGTTGTGGGCTGCGCTCTCGAATCCATAAGCAAGGATTATCAACTCCATGACCGCCCTGGCGATTTTGTATCATGACCCGGAGGGACAGCTGCGCGAACGGATCACCCGCACGCTGCCCGTGCTGACCTCGATCTTCGACTCCATCGCCATCTGCGCCAGCCCGCAGGCCAACCCGGAGGCGCTGTCCCTGTGGGAGTCCGCTGGGGCGCGCATCGAAATCGAGTCGCGCGGGGACGATCTGCCCATCTACCGGCTGGGAGCAGCCCGGCGCACGGCGGTGACTCTGGCGCTGGAATCCGGCGCGGCGCACGTGCTCTACTGCGATGGCGACCGCGTGCTTCACTGGGCCGACCACTACCCGGACGAGCTGCGTCAGGTGGCGGCGCGCATCCTGGCGGCGGATTTCACCGTCCTGGGCCGCACCGCCCGTGCTTTTGCTTCGCATCCCGGCGTTCAGCGCGATACCGAGCGCATCATCAACACCGTCTTCCGGCGCGTCACCGGCCTGGATTGGGATATGGGGTCCGGGGCGCGCGGCCTGTCGCGCCGAGCCATCGAAGCGCTGAATGCCCACTGTACGGATGAAACCATCAGCGTCGATGTGACCTGGCCGCTGTGCCTGCGCAAACAGGCGGGCCTCACGCTTGGTTATGTGCTGGCCGAGGGCCTGGAATTTGAGACCGGCGATGGCTACGGGCACGAGCAGGTTGCGGCGGCGGATTATGCCCACTGGCTGGACGCACTGGACGACGATCCGCGCCGCTGGGCCTACCGCCTGAAAGTGGCGCAGCTTCAGGTCGAGAAAATCAGCGAGTACGCATGACCCACGCGGAAATGGTGGCGCTGCTGCGCGATGGGGTGGCTGTGCCGGGCGGCACCTGGGCCGATCTCGGAGCCGGGTCGGGCAACTTTACCCGGGCGCTGCGCCAGTTAGTGGGTCCCCAGGCGGTGATTTATGCGGTGGATCGTGACGCCGCCGCCCTGCAAGGGCAGACGGATGCCCTCGTCGTTCGCGCCGATTTTACCCAACCCCTGGATTTACCCCCGCTGGACGGCATTCTGATGGCGAACGCGCTGCACTGGATTCGCCAGCCTGCGCCGCTGCTGGTTCGACTGGCAAACCGGCTGCGGCCCGCTGGGAGTTTGCTGCTGGTGGAATATGCGGTCGATGCGCCGCGCAGCTATGTCCCCTTTCCGGTGCCCTACGCCCGCTTCGAGACTCTGGCGCAGGCTGCCGGATTCACCGCCGTGCGGCAGGTGGGGGCACGCCGCTCCCCGTCGTCAGGGATCATGATGTATGCAGCGGTGGCACAAAAAGCTGCGTCAGTTGAAGTTCGAAATTAGGAATCACCGGGTCGGCACTGATCCGGCTGTTGCCCCGCGCCGTCGCAATCTGGTCGCTGTCGGGGTGGTGGGCACGGATGGTCTTTTCAGCTTGGTCGATGACCCAGACCAGCCGCACGCCATCGGCCAGGTAGCGCCGCACTTTGGCATGGACATCCGAATAACGGTCGGTCGGCGAGACGATCTCCGCCACAAAATCCGGCGCGCCCACGACCGGAAGCGACTCCCAGTCGGGATAATCCGCTTGAAACTGCCGAAAACGCTCGGCGCGGTAGTACATCACATCCGGCACCCGCGAGCCAGTCACCCAACGGCTCTTGTCCAGCGTGAGGACAAATGGGGTTTCGATGAGGACAACACCAGACTGCCGCTGATCGACATGCGCGGCAAGCAGCCGATAGAACAATCCCCCAAGAAAGCCTGAGCCAAGCACTTGCGGAGCCACCGGAATCACCTCACCGTCGATCCATTCAAAGGGGCCTTGTTCGCCGTAGCGCTCGACAAATTCATCGAGTGCCATCGTCCGAGTTTGTGCAGGGATTGCCATCTCTTGCCCTCTGCCTCGTGTTCAATCACCTGACTATTCTTCTATTATACACGCCTCTCATTTAGCAGCGTTCAGTTTCTGCTTGGCTGTGCGCGGGCGGTGATGACCACGCCGACGCCCAGCAGGATGACCGCACTGGCGACGACTTGCAGCAGGCCGGGCTGTTCGCCAAACAGGATCAACGCCAGCACCGCCCCGATCATCACCTGAGCGAGCATGGCGACGGATACGACCGTCGCCGGTAGATAGGCCAGCGTATACGCCATCAGGAACTGGCCGGTAATCTGGCCGGTGAGGGTGACCACCAGAATCCAGAAGTAGCCTTCGAGCGGGTAGCCGATCAGGGGGATGCCCAGCGCCAGCGCGACGATCAGCAGCAGAATCGTGCCGCTGATGAGAGTCAGCCACAGGTAGGCCAGCGCCGAAACCCGCGCCCGGACCGCCCGCGCCAGGATGAAATAGGCCGTCGAGAACAACGCCGAGGCCAGCGCCAGCACGATCCCCATCGACGGATTCAGCCCCATGCTGCTGCCGTCCATGCGCGTCAGCGAGAACAGCAGGCCGCCGCCCAGCGCCAGAATCACGCCCAGCCACACGCGCCGGTCGAGCACCGCTTTGAGAATCAGCACTTCGGCCAGGCCGATCCACAGCGGGCTGGTGTTGGTGAACAGGTTGGTGATCATCACGGTGGTGTGTTCCAGGGTCGAGAAATACAGGAACAGCGAGATGCCCATCGCGATCCCGGCCAGACCGACCAGCACGAGATCGCGGCGCGGCATCTGCCGGATTTCAGCGCCGTGCTGCCGCAGGACAACCGGTGCGAGGATGGCCGCGCCAAAGGTATAGCGCAGGGCGGCGATAACCAGCGACGGCACCTGCTGCGCCTGGGCCAGCCGCACGAAGATGGCCCCGAACGAGAAGATGACCACCGCGCCGGTCAGGGCTGCGTAGGGCACCCAGCGGGCTGTGACTTTCGGCTGTGCTGCAAGATCGACCATGAAGCTTCTCCCACAATGGCGTTGGGACTCGCCAGGGAAACGATAACCCGCCGGGAACAACTATTCAATCCGATGGACTCACTTGTGGTAAAATCCCGGCATGAACCCAACCGCAGCTCACAGGATCGCCCATCATGAGTGACTGGAAACCCGTCATCGGCCTCGAAGTGCACGCCGAAATGCAAACCCAAAGCAAGATGTTCAGCGCCTGCCCGGTCGTGGACAGCGTGACCGCCCCGCCCAACAGCGCCGTCGATCCGGTGTCGCTGGGGCTGCCGGGCACGCTGCCGGTCATCAATGCTCAGGCGATGGACTTTGGCATGATGGTCGGGCTGGCGCTCCACTGCGAGATTCCGCCGGTCAACCAGTTCGCCCGCAAGAGCTATTTTTACCCCGACCTGCCCAAAGGTTATCAGATCAGCCAGTACGACCGGCCTCTGGCGATCAACGGCTGGCTGGAGATCGAACTGCCCGACGGCACCCGCAAGCAGGTCCGCATCCGCCGCGCCCACATGGAAGAAGACACGGGCAAGCTGACGCACGTCGGGAATGGCAGCCTGGTCGATTACAACCGCGCCGGGGTTCCGCTGCTCGAAATCGTCTCCGAGCCGGATATTTTCAGCGCCGAGGAAGCCGAAGCCTATGCCCACAAGCTGCGCGCCATCCTGCGCTACCTGGGGGTTAACAACGGCGATATGTCCCGGGGCATCCTGCGCTTTGAGGCTAACGTCAGCGTGCTGCACGTCGATGACACCGAGTACCGCACGCGCACCGAAATCAAGAATCTCAACAGCATCCGCAACATGGTCAAGGCCATCGAGTACGAGGTCAAACGCCAGATTCGCCTCTACGAAAAAGGCGACACGGTGAAGCAGGCCACGCTCGGCTGGGATGAAGCCGGGCAGAAGATCGTCATCCAGCGGGTGAAGGAACGCGCCGACGAGTACCGCTACTTCCCGGAACCGGACCTGCCCCTCATCGAGGTCAGCCGCGCGTGGGTCGAGCGCGTGCAGGCACTGATCCCCGAACTGCCCGACGCCAAACGCCAGCGCTTCATGACGGCGTTCGGCCTGAGCGACTACGACGCGGCGCAGTTGGTCGATGAGAAGTCCATCGCCGATTATTACGAAGGCGTGCTGGCGACCGGGGCCGATGCGAAAGCCGCGGCCAACTGGATTC
>JAIOHO010001100.1 GCA_019912905.1 Anaerolineae bacterium | reverse complement strand
AGACGGCTCAGGTCGGTGTTCATGTGGCCCAGGCAGCCAGCGCCGAGACGATCAATGTGCGCGGCGGGCCGAGCACCAACCAACCGCTTGTTGGCACCATTCGTCCTGGCGAAATGATTGAGGTCACAGGGACAAATGCCGATGGGTCATGGTTCAGTATCCGCCTCCCGAATGGCAGCGAGGGCTGGATCTTTGCGTCGCTGCTGCGCATCGTCGGCACGCCGACGCCGGTCCCGACGCTCGACGTGAGTCTGGCTTCGCTGCCGATTTCCGAAGTCACCAGCAATGCCGACTGGTCTCCACTGACGCGTACCTATGATGAGATTGAGATGGTGCTGATGCCACCGGGTTGCTTCATGATGGGCAGTACTGAGGAAGAAGTGCAAACCCTGGTCAACGTCACCGGTCTGGATTTCCGCCGTCACGAAGCGCCTCAGTCTCAGGTATGTTTCAATAAGCCATTGTGGATCGATAAGTATGAGGTGTCCAACGATCAGTTTGATCGCCTGGGCGGGGTGGCAGCACAGTCGGGAGAGTGGTCCGATCCCAATCGCCCCCGCGAGACAGTTAACTGGGAAGAAGCGCGCAATTTCTGTGAGGCACGCGGCGCACGGCTGCCCACCGAGGCAGAATGGGAATATGCCGCGCGCGGGCCGGACGATCTGCTCTATCCCTGGGGCAATATCTTCGACGGCACGCTCACCAATTCCTGCGACATCCTGTGCACGCGGGGCGGCACCATCGAACTGGCCTTCAACGACGGCTTTGGCGATGAAACCGCGCCGGTCGGTTCATTCCCCGGTGGGGCATCATGGGTCGGAGCAGAGGACCTAGCGGGAAACGTGGGCGAATGGGTGAGCACGATCTACGATACGACCCGCTACCCCTATCCCTATAACGTGTCCGATGGGCGAGAAACACCTACGCTGCAAGCAGAGCGCGGAATCCGTGGTGGGCGCTGGAACTACAACCGGATTGGGGTACGCAACCCCGAACGCGGCTGGAGCTGGTACGCCAATTCCTTTAACGACGTGGGCTTCCGCTGCGTGCGCGACTATGCGGGGACATCCGGTTGAGCAGGCGTTTGCGCGCCTTCTCGACCAGCCCGACAACCAGCTTGCGCCAGGGTACATATTCTGACAGCCACACCGGATCAAAACGGCGGGCATCGAGTTCGCCGGAGAGACCCTCCCCCTCCGCATGAGCCTGCTGGTACAGGCCGCGAATCCAGGGAATGAGATGCTGGAGGCCCACGCTGCGCAGTTGGTCGCGGTAGACTTCCAGGCCGCGCATCGCAAAATCATATTCCCGCGCTGTGCGCATCAGGCTGTCCGACCGATAGCGGTAAAACAGCAGAAACTCCGGGATGACATCCAGTCGGTATCCGGCGTACACCAGCCGGGTCAGGAATTCGTAATCCTCACCGGCGGTGTAGCGGTCGAGCGGATGATCGATCTCAAAGCCCCGCAGCGCCTGGAACACCCCACGCTTGACCAGGAAATTGGCATCGCCATAGCAGTCATGGAACAGGTTGAGTTCCCGGCTGTCGCCCAACGGTGCCCACAGCAGATAGGGGCGGGCCGACGCCAGGCCGGGCTGCGGCTGAATAAACGGCGCATCATCCCCTTCAAATCCGTAAACATAACACGTCAGACAGTCGTAATCACTGTGGTCGGCTGCCGCCGAGAACCGTTCGACCATACCGGGCGCAGCAATATTGTCCGCATCCATGAACAACAGGTAATCGCCTGTGCCGCACGCGACCGCCGTGTTGCGCGCCCCGCTCAGGCCGCGATTTTCGGCCTCGTCCAGGAACTGCCAGCGGGCATGATGGGCATAACGGGCTTGCATGTGCTGAAACACACGAATGGCTTGAGCGTCTGTCGACGCGTCGTTGATGACGTACAGGTTGAAATCAGCCGTGGTCTGCTGATCGAGCGATTGCAGCGCCGCAGGCAGATAGTCCGGCAGGTTGTAATACGTCAGAATGACATCGAGCGTGCTGTGCGGCTTCACGACGGGCTGAACTGACCGCGTTCGTGCCTGCGCCTGCGCGCCGACTTTATGATGAAACGCCAGCCAGCGTTGATTGGCCGCCAGCCAGTCGTAATGGGCGAGTTGGCCGTCGTCTCTGGGACCCTGTGCCAACCAGTTCGACAGCGTCTGGGCGAAATTGCGCGGCTGGGGCAGGAAGAACTGATGAGTCCCGGCATCGCCCAGGATTTCGGCCTGCCCGCCAACGTTCGAGCAGATCAGGTTCACGCCCGGAATCAGCGAGGCCTCGATGACAGCGTAGGGGAAATTGTCGGCCAGGCTGGGTGCAACCACCAGCGAATCGCGCGCGTGATCGAACAGATAGCGTTGAGCCATTCCAGAGTCAAAGTCATCATAAAAGACCACGTCCGCCTGCGGCAGGCTGTGCTGCACATGTTCTTTCAGCGCTTCCGCCGTACCAAAGCGGTGCTGGTCATGGCGTCCGAGCAGCACCACCTGCATGATGGAGTTTAGGCGGGCGGGGTCCTGCTCGTGCAGCAGACGCAGCCCATCGGCAAAGACCTCAATCCCTTTGCGAGTCTCCACGCGCCCCCAGAAGATCAGCCGCCTGAACTGCGTGTCTGGCGGTCCATTCGAGTGGGTCTGCATGTCTTGTGGCAGCATCGGATAACCCAACACCCACACATGATCGTCATCCGGCAGATTCCAGCCCCACGCCCGCACGTAATCGAGCATGTACTGGCTGGGCGTCACCACATAATCACTGCGGGCGACGACGTAGCGCTCGGCATACGCCTGTTCCATATCCCTGCGCGACGCCGGGTAGCGTTTGTTGGCATCCATCACCCACTGATTGAAGCCATGCAGCACGGATACGCAGACCGGCCCCGAACCGCGCTCGAACTGGCGCTTGCGCAGGAAGTGATAGCCGTTGGCCTGCCAGTCCTGAAAATAGATGACGTCGGTATCCGCCGGAATCCTGGCGCTGGCGACCTCCGAACGGCGTACAAACCACTCGTAATTGAACTGCCAGTCGCGCAGGTCCGTTTCTTTTGCATGGATGACCTCGATTCCCTGACGGTCATACGGTTCGATCCACGTCTGCCGGGGCGCAGACAAATCCCCGGTGTAGATCAGCGTGACGTCGTCACCATTTTCTCGCAGCAGGGAGGCCCACAACGTGGTAAATGTGCCGATGCCGCCGTTCTTGTGCGGACCGATTAATTCGGGCGATACGATCACGGTCTTCATGTGTTCATCTGGTCCTTGAACAGCCAATGCAGCAGCGGAGCCCGCGCCATATGCCGCCGGATCTTGTGAATCAGGGCATCACGCAGCACGTACCAGGGCACATGCCACGACAGCCAGTAGGGATCGCTCAGGCGGTAGGCGCTGCCCTGCTGCTGCGCGCGCAGGTTCAGGCCGTGCACCAGGGGGATAAGCTGCTCCAGATGCGCATGCTTCAATACATGGTGATAGGCCCGCAGCGCCCGCAGCGTATTGGCGTAAGCGCTGGTCGTGCGAAACAGGCTGTCGTGCCGGTAGCGGTAATCCAGCAGAAAATCTGGCACGACATCCAACCGGAAGCCGTGCAGCACCAGCCGGGCAAGAAAGGCGTGATCTTCCCCAGCAATGTAGCGATCTCCGTCGGACTCGATGCCAAACCCGCCGAGCGCCTCGAATACCTGCCGCCTCACGATGAAATTGGCGTCGCCAAAACAGTTCATGAACAGGCCTAGCTCGGCACTGCTCCCCAGCGGCAGGAATTGATACACGGTTCGGGCGGGGTCGTGCTCGAAGGCCCGCACATAGCAGGTCAGGCAGTCATCGCCGCTGCGTTCAATGGCGTCCCCAAACGTCGCGATCATGTGGCGGGCCGGGAGATTGTCCGCATCGACAAACAGGAGATACTCGGCCTGGCCCAGGGACGCGGCAAAATTACGGGTCTGACTCAACCCTTCGCGACGAGCGTTGTGAACAAACTGCCAGTTCGCTTGATGCTGGTAGTGGGCTGCCATCCGGTCGAACGTTTCGATCGCTTCCGGGTCGGTTGAGTCGTCGTCCACCACAATCAGGTTGAAATGGGAGGTCGTCTGCTGGTCCAGCGCATCCAGGAGAGGCGGCAGAAACTGCCCATGATTCCGGTAAGGCACGCACACATCAATCCGAGGGTGCTGCATGGCGACGGGTAGGAGTCGAACACGCTGAAGCCTTTCCGTGCAGACCTGCTCATGAAAATCGAGCCACTGCTGGTTATGCGCGCGCCAGTCATAAGGTCCTGGCTGACCACCTCGCGGCCCGCATTCCAGCCGCGCAATCAGCGCCGCTGCGAATGGCTCCATATTGGGCGCGAACAGGTAGTCCGCGGAATCCGCCGCGCCGAGAATTTCTGGAATTCCGCCCACGTTGGAGCAGATGAAGTGCAGGCCCGGAATGAGCGAGGTTTCGATGACGGCATACGGGAAATTATCCTGTAATGAAGGCATGACCACCAGCGAATCTCCGCAGTGCGTCGCCAGGTAGCCCTGGGCTGCGCGCGTCTCCATCTGATTCAGCACGGCGACAGGCCGTTTCAACTCATGGCGCAGGATAAGGGCTGCGTTCTCACCGCTGAAGTGCCCCTGCTGACCTTCCTTACCGAGCAGGACAATCTCCTCGATTCCGCGCAGTGTATCGCCGCGTGTGCGCTGCAAGTGGAGCAGAGTCTCGACGAATAACTCGAAACCTTTGCGCGTTTCCATGCGCCCAAAGAAGATGATGCGCCTAAATTTTTCACCCGCAGCCGGCGCTGCATCCGGTAACGGCTCATCGGGCAGATAGGGATAGCCCGACACTATGCAGCGTTCCGGCAGGGGCAGCGTCCATCCGTGCTCCTGAACCCAGTCCAGCATGGAGCGGCTGGGGGAAACCACAAAATCGCTGTGCCGCGCGGCGTAGCGTTCCGCGAAGTCGAGGCTGAGGTCGTGTTCGGCATCATCCGGGAAGCGCTGCATGCCTTCACGCAGCCATGCACTGCTGCTGTGCAGCACGGTGACAGAAACCGGGTGCGCCTGTGCGCTGAAACGGCGAGCACGAAGAGCCTGAAATCCATCCGCCTGCCAGTCCTGCCAGTAGATCACATCGGCATCCTGGGGCAGGAATTCGCGGATGACATCACCGCGGTGGATGAACTCCCAGTGTCCCACCGCCGGAGGACTCGGTTTCTCATTATAGGGCCGGTAAGCGTGAATTACCTCGATCCCCTGGCGCTCATAGTCCGCCTGCCAGTCACCAGCCGGATTCTCGGCACGGCCTGTAAACAGAATGCACACCCGATAATCATGCTGGCGCAGCAGACGCGCGAAGTGATAGACGAACGTCCCAATGCCGCCGTTGCGCACCGGCCCAACCACATCCGGCGAAACAATCACTGTGAGGGTGCTTTTCATAGCAAAAGTGGTTAAGATGATCTCGCTCAAATTGGATGCCCGTAATATACCACAATGTCCCACCTGACAGTGCCAGATTTTGCGGTGCAAATCGTGACTTTCAACAGCGGACGAACTATCGACCGCTGCCTGCAATCCGTGCTTGATCAGCACGGGGTGAAGTTCCGGGTGATCGTCATCGACAATCATTCAATGGATGACACCCTTGAGCGAGTCACGGCAAGGGGCGTCGAAGTGATTGCGAACTCGACCAACAGGGGTTATGCTGCCGCGCACAACCAGGCTCTCGAAGCCACAGCCAGCCGTTATGTGCTCACCCTCAACCCCGATGCGCAGCTTGAAACCGGATTTCTGGCTGCGATGTTTGCGGCGCTGGAGGCTCACCCGGAGACCGGATCGGCGGCGGGCTGCCTGCTGCGAGTCAATATTCTGGATGAGACGCCGGTCCGCATCGACAGCGCCGGACTGTACATGCGCCGCAGCCGCAGGCAGGGTTTGCGCTGTGAGCATGATTCTGCTGCGCCGTCGTCCTCGCAGATCATCCCGATTTTTGGGCCGGATGGGGCAGCGGCGGTCTACCGTCGGGCGATGCTGGAGGATATTCGTGTGCAGGGTGAGATTTTCGATTCTGATTTTTTCCTCCACAAAGAAGATGTGGATGTCTGCTGGCGCGCTCAGCTTCGAGGATGGTCGTCGATCTACGTGCCTGACGCGGTCGGGCGGCATGTTCGCGGTTTCCGACCTGGGCAGCGGCAGACTATGAGTGCGAGCATTCGGCGAGATGCGCTGCGCAACCGCTACCTGCTCATCCTCAAAAATGACCAGTTCCGGCATGTGCTGCGCGATCTGCCACATATTCTGGTCTATGACCTGGGCATCCTGCTGTACGTGCTGCTGAGAGAACGACGGTCACTGCCTGCCTATCTGGATGTGATCCGCCTTGTGCCGCGCATGTGGCGCAAACGCCGTCAGATTCAGTCCAATCGCCGGGTAGACTGGCAAACCATCGACCGCGTTTTCCGGCTATGATTCAGGCTTGGACTCGGCCTGCGCGCTCACGCACCAACCCCAGCCCACGCCGATGACCCAGAACATCAGCACGCGAAAGGGATGAACCGCCCACAGGTAGTTGTCGAATAACATCACCACGAGCATGGCGATCCAGCAGCAGCCCCAGATGATGCCGACGGCCTGTGCCGCGAGGAGGCCGCGCAGTGTGCGCCAGCAGGCCACGACAAACAAGGTCAGCCCGACCAGACCGAGTTCCGCCCAAATGTACAGGTAAACATTGTGCACGGGCAGCAAGGGCAGATCGGACACGCCCTCATTCTGGCCGATTCGCAGCATCAGGTTGCCCGCCCCGGTACCAAGGATCGGCTGCTGTTCGATCACGCGCCAGCTGTAGTCGAAGAAGAACTCACGCGGCAGAAAGAATCGGTACGCCAGATTTCCGAAATCGCCGCGCAGCACGACGAAACCCCACAGGAAGGCCACCACCATCATGACGATCAGCAGCAGCAGGAAAACGCGCCGAACACGAGGGCCGACCGTGCGGACCAGCGCAATAATCAGGGGCAACAAACCGGCAGCGGTCGACAGCATGGCGCTGCGCGACAGGGTCGCCACGATGCCCCCCAGCACCAGCCCGCCCGCCACAGTCGGGATCACCGGACGAAATCCTCGTTGGTACCGGTCGTAGGCCAGCAGCACCGCAGCAAACAGGGCGATCATCAGGTAACCGCCCAGATAATTCGGGTGCATGGACAGACCCGGTGCCCGATAGTAACTGAGCGGATCATAGTCGAAGCGCTCGATCTCTCCCAGGCTCCACCAGCCCAGCGGCCCGTTGTGGGCGACCTGCAAGAAGGCGATCAGCGCCTGTACGACCGCGCCAGCGATTAGCGATCTCAACAGCCATCGAAGACCAGATTCTGCGGTCATCGTAGCCGTCATCATCGCCATGACGAGCAGGATCACATAATGCAGGGTGCTGAAGCGCAGCACAGCCTGATTTCCAGCCCACAGGATGCCTATGGTCATCCACAACGCCAGGAGCAGCCACCACGCGCCACCCAGTCTACCCACAATCGCGATGCTGATGTGTACCAGGCGATCGCGAAAGGCGGCGTCCAGGACAAGGCGCACCGCGCTGAGGGCCAGCAGGATCAGCACTGCAAAATCGGGCAGCGATAGCGACAGAATGCGGAATTCAACGGGGATGTTGGGCTGCTCGGAGACAGCCAGCAGCAGTAAACGGGGCCGGGAGATGACGCCGATCCAGGCAACGGTAAAAAGGGCTGCCATCTGCAACAGCCCCAGCAGCCTCATGATTCGATCAGGATTCTGACGATCAGAACTCACTCGGACCGTTTATGAACCTTTAGGCGATACCCACACCAGCGCGCCGCGGTTGACATAACGGTGCAAACCGGCATGATCAATCCCGACGTAGTCGTCGGTCAGTTAGCCAACACAGATATCATATT
>JAIOHO010001099.1 GCA_019912905.1 Anaerolineae bacterium | reverse complement strand
GGATAAGTATTTTCTGTGCTCGCCGCCGAAACAAATGCCGTTGGGAAACTGGCGTTCATGACATCTCGGAAGAAAAAACCAGCCGCAAACGTCAGCGCAGCGCCCATTCCAATAAGCACGCCAATCAACAGGGCATAACCGGAGCTGCGGACGGATTTCACAGGTCTTTTCATAGTCACTCACTTGCACAAATCGAGAACTGATGGTGAAATTGTAGCACATCAAGTATAAACCCCAAGAGGCATTCATATCTTACGCTCATTCATCACAGGAAATCGGGCAACCGGCGAATTTCCTGGACAGGTAAAGTGATGACCGAAAAGCGGCGACCACCACTGGTTCTCGTAGCAGATGACGAAGTCCATACAACCTTGATGCTCGAGCGTATTTTCGAACGAGAGGGCTATCAGGTGAAAGCGGCGCACGATGGCCTGGCAGCACTCGAGGCCGCGAAGCAGCTCCATCCTGATCTGATCTTACTCGACATTCAGATGCCGGGCATGAATGGATTCGATGTCCTCAGCGCCCTGCGAGATAACGCGCTCACTGCTGGAATCCCTACTATCCTGATCACTGCCAAAGCACGCAAACCGGCGGATGTTGCGCATGGCCTCAATCTGGGTGCCGACGACTATATTTACAAACCCTTTGATCCACGCGAATTACTGGCGCGGGCCGAAAGCAAAATGAAAGCGCGCCAGCTCGAGGAGACGTTGCAGCGGCGCACCCAGGAACTTCAGGCGTTGATCCGCGTCGGCGAAGAACTGAATCACTCACTGGAAGTTCATGACCTGCTCAATCTGATTCTCTTCCTGACTCTCGATTTACTGCCCGGTAACCTGGCCGTGATCTACCGTTTAGGGGAAGACGGCCAGCTCATCGATCAAGGTTTACAGACCATCCGAACAGAACGCAGCTACCAACCGGATGCCAGTGCAATGATCCGAAAGGTGCTCGACGTGGGCCATCCAATATTCTGGCCGAGTGATCCACCGATTCTTGAGATACTGCCCAGCGGGATGTCGGTTCAACTGAAACACGGCGCGAGTCTGCTTGGCATCTTAATGTTAGCGTCCGAAGAAGACAGCGGATATGACGAGAACCACTTTCATCTGTTCAAGGGTATCGGGCGGCAGGCTGCACTCGCCCTGCGCAACGCGGAGTTGTACGAGATCCTCGCAAGTCATGCCGAGAACCTCGAAGATATCGTGGCTGCCCGTACTGCCGAACTGCAATCCGCACAGCAGCTCCTCATTCGCTCAGAAAAACTGGCTTCGATTGGGCATCTTGCAGCCAGTATCGCGCACGAAATCAACAACCCTCTTCAGCCCATCCGCATTCATCTGGAGCACATGCTGGAAGATGCACAGCACAATGACCCAATTGATATTATTGCGATCGAGAGTATTCAGGAAAGCATCGAGCGAATTACCCGCATCGTCAGCCAACTGCTTGAATTTGCAGGCAAACGTTCATCGACTGTGGACGTGGATTTTCTGGATGTGCGTCGTACACTGGAGGGCGTCATCAACCTCAACGGTAAACTGCTGGAGCAAAACAATATTGAGCTTGTCGCCCATCTGACCACCCTTCCTCCGTTCTATGGGAACAAAGACCAGCTTGAGCAGGTATTTATGAACCTTATTCTGAATGCTCAGGCTGCGATGACGAAGGGAGGGAAATTGGAGGTTTCGGCCCAGCTAGATGAGAGTGCGATTGTAGTCAAGTTCTCAGATACGGGTCATGGTATCCCGGCTGACCAGATCAACCGCATTTTTGACCCATTCTTTTCGACCAAGCAAAACGGTACAGGATTAGGTTTGTTCGTAAGCTACGGAATCATTCAGAATCATCAGGGAAGCATCGAAGTCAAAAGTGAAGTCAATATCGGCACGACATTCACGATCCGACTGCCTATTGATGTCCACACTTGACCACCACCTGTGTTACGCCGCGGCAGCCCAATGCCCCTGGAATTCTTCCGCCGAGATATCCCCATTTACATAGGCAGCAGCATCCGAGACGGGCACAGCAATGACCCTCAGCACAGTATTGCCGTTGGCGCAGTCTGACAGCGCCACACCAATTGCTGAGACATCATTTTCGACTGAGGCGCTCACTGGAGCGAGAGCGTCCATCGAGCCGTTGAGCGTCTCGCGCAGCGCGCTGCCGGGTGCGCTGCATACACCCACAAGCAGCGTTTTCCCCAGACTGGTATCGCTTAACTGAATTGAGTTTTCAACAATCTCAAAACCTTGCAATGCACTTTGGACTGCACTCTCCAGGCCGTCTGTTTCGGCTACCGATTCCTCAGTTGCGGACGTTTGTTCGGTTGCTTCCGCAGTCGGCGCAGCGACACTTGCCAAGGTTCCCGTTGGGATGGCCGCTTGCTCGATTTCCTGAGTCGGGGTTACGGCAGCGGAACCGTTATTATTAAACGGATTGACCAGCACAATAATGGCAACGATTGCGGCAATGAGCAGCAGCAGCACCAGAATGGGGACCAAGCGCCTTCCCTGCCCTGTTTTCGCAGATTGCGCTCTGTCCATCCCCTCCTCATCGTTAAGATCATCGAAGCTGAAGTCATCGTCGTCAAGACTAAATGAGGAAACCGCCTCGAAGTCATCTTGCCCATCCAGGCCTTCCAGGAAGTCAGGACTGTCGATAGCTTCATCTTCCGCCAGCTGCGGGAGTGTGGACGGTCGCCTGACAGCAGATACATTGAGGGTGCGTTCATTCGCCTGAGCCGGGTATACTTCCTCCAGCTCGTTTAACAAGTCTCCTGCGCCTTCGTAGTTAC
>JAIOHO010001098.1 GCA_019912905.1 Anaerolineae bacterium | reverse complement strand
ATATACGGCTGGATGATCACCTTATCCAGTGGAACGTCATAGGCCCCAAGCAGATCGACAGCGAACCGCCACTGCGCCAGGAGTCTGTGTCCAACCTTGTCATCGGACTGAATCAGCCGAGCAACAGCACTGAAGGCCAGTTCGATAGAGTCTGAGATGGAATTCCACTGATCGAGAAAATCAAGCGCATCGACTACCTGCTGGCGTTCGAAGTAGCGCTGTCGCTTCTGGAGCAGACGACGCGCGATGTCGTGCCGTGTGCGGCCACCCATCGTCGCTCCACGCTCCGTCGCATCGAGCAGCACATGCAGCATTTCATGGGTGTTGGATTCGGTCAGACTGAGCGATGAGGCATCCGGCTTCGACATCTCCCGATCTTCGGATGAGGGTGCCAGCACCAGGGATCGGTCAAACTGCGCCAGCACATCGAATTTTCCACGTTCGCGGAGCACATTCATATGGCTGAGTAAGAATCTTTCGGTCCGACTGTCGAGTTGAAATGGGGACAGCAGGTGCCGCATCAGCCCGGTGTGGCCGATAATCAGCCGCCAGTCAGAAGGGCCATACTGAATGATGCCCTCAGCGGCGAAGCCCATCATTTCAGCATCCGCTGCTGGCCCGGACATGCCAATAAGCTCCGCGCCAACACTGTATTTTTCATGGCTTGGAGACATACTGCCAGGGTTGTCCTCAAATACGGAGCCGCTGAACTGCCAGCGTGCGACGCGTGGTGCGCCCGTCTGTGTGTATCGATGGGCCGCCGCCGCTGTGAACTCAGGTCTCAATGCGAGCTGTTGACCATTTCGCTCAAAGGTGAACAACTTGTCGATAATTTGATCGCCAGCTCGGGTCAAAAACAAATCAGATGGCTGGATGATCGGTGTCTCGATCATCTGGTAACCATAGAGCGCTAACCTATGCTGGAGCTTGCGCACCAGTTGATTCCTGTCCTCAGTGAGGGTCGAACGTGCCGAAAGCACCCTGATTCACTCCCAATTGGTGAAGGTGATTTTGTAAGACGATGATAGCGTGCTTTGTTTGAACTTCAATGGTCGGAATTCATGGATCATCATAACTGCGTATAGTCATTAAAAAATAAGTCTTGCAGCATAAATTGCCCTGTTTTCAATTTCGCTTTATACTTGCTTTTAATATTGGCTTGCCAAGATCGTTCAGGGAACGGGCTAATGACAGGAGAGGCGCGATGAAACTCGCATCCAAGGCCATTTTTGTAGCCATCTTACTTACATTGACGTTGGCATTAGTCGGTGGCACCGCCACCGCAGCGGACGCCAGCCAACAAGTTCAGTTTGCAACACCAATTGCAATCGCAAACACAAGCTTTCTTAACGTACGCACTGGCCCCAGTATAAAGTACAGTGTACTCCTCACCGTAGTTGGCGGCTCACAACTACCAGTACTTGGCATTGCCAGCGATCGTGTGTGGTATCAGGTTTCAACGGTCGTTGGGGTAGGGTGGCTAAACTCCGAATTTGTGATTGCACGCGGAGACTTTAGCAACGTTCCCTCAATCGACATATCGACACTTGCATTAACCACTTACCTCGGCAGTGGACCGACAACTATCGGCCTCGTCAATGGACAGGGAGGTGGTGGTAGTTCAACCATCACCGCTACATCTGCGCCGATAGGGGGGACTTTCCTCGCAGGTACTGACGGTGACGGCAATCCAATCATTGTGATTCCAAATGAGCGCTTCCGCGCGACTCTGGCGGTCCCCGCTGTCGATCTTCGGACCGCCCCTGGAGATTCATCGCCATCCCTCGGGACACTCTTCGGTCCAGGAAGCGCCGACTATCCAATCGTGAATCGCGGCCATGATACCGGAAATATCGAGTGGCTAGCGGTGATTACCCCTCAGTTTGGGACTGGCTGGATTGATGCCCCCAAACTTCGCCTGCGCCTTTCAGGTGCTTTCCACACTGTCATGGTTGTGGTTGCCGATACCATCGGCATGAGAAACAGCCCTGGGACCAACAACAATAATTTGCCCGTACTGACCCGCGGCGCAGAGGGTTTCCTCGTCGATATCAGTAAGGACGGCAAGTTCATTGAGATCGAACTGCCAGGTGGCGATCGGGGCTGGATCCCATTCGATTCAGCGCAGGCCCGCACAGGTACACCAACGGATGGCCTGCAACTTGATCCCAATATGTATCTGGCAGGGGCTGGCGGCGGTGGCGTTGCGATTCAGGGTTTACCCGCGCCGTTGAGCCTCAGCGTGCCTCATGTCGTGTTGAACACAAGCTACCTGAATATTCGCAGCGGCCCGGGCGCAAATTATACGTCTGTGGCGACGGTTTCAGGCGGCACGGAGCTACCCGTACTTGGCGTGGCTAAGGACCGGGTGTGGTTCCTCGTTCAGGGCGATTTTGGCCGTGGATGGCTCAACAATGAGTTCGCAATATTTCGCGGTGTTTATGACAATGTCCCGGTGATCAATACCAGCGTAGTAGTCGGCCAGATCGCCCAGCCACTTGCTGTGATTTCTGCGCCTACGACTTTGTACGCTGCACCCGGAACGAACTTTGGATCCATTGCGACCATTGGCGGACCCGTGGATCTGG
>JAIOHO010001097.1 GCA_019912905.1 Anaerolineae bacterium | reverse complement strand
AGCCAGGTCTACCCCTGGGATCGCGGCACAAACTACGCAGTGGAGCTGGGGCGAGAGGTCGCCGGGCAGATTTTGCAGACCGCCGCTGGCGGCGAATAAACCCCGCACGCCTGAAATCTCAAGGTATCCGGCTGATTTCTGATTCTATGATGAGGATGTTGTGCGCTCAAACGCAGCATCTTTTCCCTGCTCAATCTCGCTGTACACGAACCACAAATTGTTGCATACAATGAGGTCATCACGAGCCGCCTGTTAAGGTTTGCGCAAGGTCAAAACCTTAATGTGGCGGTCGTCATGCAGCATTCACCGAGAGCGCACCCCACGATCTCGTTAGAGCATTCAAACATGAGGTTGCTATGAAAATCATTGTCGCTGGAACGGGATTTGTCGGCCTGACCCATGCCGCCGTATGTTCGGAATACGGCCATGAGGTCTACGCATACGATATCGATTCGGAAAAAATCGCGGCGTATCGCAGCGGGGAACGAGCGCGAATCGAGCGCTACGTCAACGAACCGGGGCTGGCGGATACGATCGCCGACAATCTGGGCCGCTACCTGTTTTTCGTCGAAGACATCCAGCCGATCATCGAAGGCACCGACGCCATCTTTTTGTGCCTGCCTACCCCGCCTAAGCCGAACGGGTCCTCGGACCTGAGCTACTATATGAGCGCCCTCGGCAGCATCGCACCCCTGCTGGCCCAGCGGACCGATCAGCGCCGGATTGTGCTGATCAATAAGAGTACGGTCCCAGTCGGCACGGCACGGCAGTTGCAGCAGGTGCTCAAGGAGCATGGTGTCCCCAATTTCGGCATCGCCTCGAACCCGGAATTTCTACCGGAAGGCGACGCAGTGGAAAAGTCGCGCCGCCCTGATCGCGTGGTCATCGGTGCCGATACCGAGGAAGACCTGCGCATCATCCGCCGCATTTATTCTCAGTTCGTCAACCACGTGCGCATCCGTTATATCGAGACCACGCCGGAAACTGCCGAAGCCATCAAATATCTCAGCAATACACTGCTGCTCACCTACATCTCGTTCTGGAACGGCGTGGGCGCACGGATCGGCGAAACCTTCCCCAACGTGCGCATGGAGGATTTGAAGCGCGGCGTCACCTCGGATACGCGCATCAGCACCTGGGGGTCTTATGTCTCCAACGGTGCGGGCGGCTCCTGCTTCGGCAAGGACATCCAGTCGCTGATCTATCAGCTTCAGAGCGCGGGGCAGCCCGCCAATCTGCTGCAATCTGTGTACGACATCAACGAATATCAGAAGTCCTACCTGATCGACCGCGCTGTTCAGGAAGCCGGGGTGAGCTTCAATCATAAGAGTGTTGCGCTCCTGGGCATGGCCTTCAAGAAGCAGACCAACGACATGCGCGACGCCTCGTCCCTCAAGGTCGTCGAAGGGCTGCTGGCACGCGGCGTGCGCGAAATCCGGGCCTATGATCCGCTGGCGATCGATGAAGCCAGGCATTACTTCGACCCGAACAAGAATCACCTGTTCGACAAGATCAGCTATCACACCACGGTGCAGGAAGCGCTGCGCGGCAGCGACAGCCTGTTTATCTCCACCGACTGGGAGGAGTTTCGCGGCCTCTCGCGCACCATCGAGCAGTGTGTCGAACCGCCCTACCTGGTGATCGATGGCCGCCGCATGATCCCCGACTTCGACGAGCTGGTCGCGCATGGTTACAGCTACCTGGCGGTCGGGTCGCCCTATCTTTCGCCAAACGGCCAAGCATAACCCGGCACACATGAGGCCCCGAACGGCTGTCGCCTCCCGCGATGGCCGTTTTTGATTGTGGCCCTCACATAAGCGCTCGATGAATGCTGGCGGAAAGCAGCGATCTTTCCAGTAAAATATTCATTCTGAGCAGTAGAACGAAAGGAACCGTATGTTCAGGTTGTTTGTGCTCGTGTTTCTCAGTCTGACGCTGGCGCTGCCTGCGGCGGCACAGGATACTCCCGCACCGGATGCGTCTCAGGTTCAATGGACTGAGTATGTGACCGGCCTCGCGCGTCCCATCTACCTCACCAGCGCCTTTGATGGCAGCGGGCGTTTATTCGTACTGGAGCAGGCCGGGAAGATTCGTCTGATCATCGATGGCGTCCTTCAGGACACCCCATTTCTCGACCTGAGCGGCCTAAGCAGTCAGGATATTCTGAGCGGCTATTCCGAGCGGGGCCTGCTGGGGCTGGCCTTTCATCCGAACTTTGCGGAAAACGGCCAGTTCTTCATCCATTACAGTGACCGAAGCGGAGGCACGGTCATCGCTCGTTATCAGGTCAGCGCCGATGACCCCAACCTGGCCGACCCCAACAGCGGCGAAATCTTATTCACACACTCACAGCCTTATCCCAACCATAATGGCGGGCAGATTGCCTTCGGGCCGGATGGCTATCTGTACATCGCTCTCGGTGACGGCGGTTCCGCGGGGGACCCACAGAACAATGCCCAGAACCCGAGTGTGCTGCTCGGCAAGATCCTGCGCATCGACGTAGACAATGGCAGCCCCTACGCTATCCCGGACGACAACCCGATCAACACGGTCAATCCAAACCTCGCGCCCGAAGTTTGGGCCTGGGGGCTGCGCAATCCATACCGCTTCAGCTTCGATCAGGCCACCGGCAATCTGTACATCGCCGACGTCGGCCAAAATCAATGGGAAGAAATCAACTTCCAACCGGCAGGCAGTCCCGGCGGCCAGAACTACGGCTGGCGCGTCTTCGAGGGCAATCACCCCTATTCCGGTGAAGCCGACCCCGGCGGCACAGTCGCGCCCGTCGCGGAATACAGCCATTCCAATGGCTGCTCGGTGACTGGCGGCTATGTGTACCGGGGCGACTCGCTGCCCGCGATGCAGGGGGTTTATCTGTACGGCGATTGGTGCTCCGGGAATATCTGGGCACTCTACCCGGATGCTCAGGCTACATGGCAGAACGTGGATTTTATGTCCGGCACCGGCATGGCGATCAGCGCCTTCGGCCAGGACGAAGCCGGTGAAATGTATGTGGCGGATTACGGAGGACGAATTCTGAAGCTTACCGCTTCGCAATAAGCTTCTTAAGCTTCGTGCGTTACAATCGTTCTCAGCCGTATGCACAGTACGGCTGAGTTCGTTTGAGGGGCGTGTCATGGGGCGCTCTGCCCGTCGATGTGGGACGG
Organism: Anaerolineae bacterium; assembly: GCA_019912905.1. Taxonomy (GTDB): domain Bacteria; phylum Chloroflexota; class Anaerolineae; order Aggregatilineales; family Phototrophicaceae. The sequence goes on along the minus strand of JAIOHO010001097.1, from coordinate 1,073 downwards.
ATTCCGGTTGCGGCGGAGCATTCGGACTGGCACAATCGGCGGCCAGCGCCTAGCGGACACGCGAAAGTGGACCAAAGGGGGAGCGCAGCAGTTAGAACGAAACTGTCTGCCAAATTCGTATGTGTGTGAATGTCTACGAGATTCAGGAACACATCGACGATCATACCTGGCTGGACGCGCGCATCAACTGCCTTCACGAACACATTGAGACTGGCATCCGCTCGAACACGACAGCCGTCGAGTCCATCCAACTACTGAATACCATCATGCCCTATGCGCTCACCCGCACCGATTATCGGCGCTGGGAGCCGCTGCTGCTGGATGCCCTGCTGCACGCGATGGATTTGAAAGATGAGGAATCTCAGATTCAGATCTGGGCACACCTCGGCAGCAGCTATCTTCAGTCAGGCCGTGTCAGAACCGCTGCCGAAGCCTTTCGGAAGTCGCTGGCACGCATCACCCAGGATGCTACACCAGAGACTAAGCTGCTGGCACGGATCGGGATGCTGCGAGCGCAGGCTGTCACCCAGGCAAGCGATATTCAACAATTTATCGAAGAGACGCTGACTGAAGCGCGCTGCGTGGTCAATTATCATCTGCGGGGACGGCTGCACTTTGCAGTGGGCATGATTTATACGCACATGGGCCAGACACAGCAGGCGCTCGGGCACGCGCAAATCGCCCTGGCCTGCTGGCATCAGCTCCATAACAGCAAGGAGTTCGAGCGTTCAGCCCTGCTGCTGACCGAAGCCTGCCGGATCGCGATGTGTTATCAGCAGGCAGCCCGCTATCAGGAATTGGTGCATCCCGGCACCGAGGACCTGTACAAGCAGGCTGTCTATCATTATCAGCGTGGGGCGATCCTGCTCGAACAGGATCAGCTTCGTGCGGCAGGGTCCGAGTTTCAGCGGGCTTTAGCCAATTATCAGATGCTGGATTTTCCGTATCTGACCGGGGCGACCTATCACGCGCTGGGGTTAGTACAGACCAAGCTGAACGACTTTAAGGGGGCGAGGGATAGTCTGCGGTATGCGCTGACGATCTGGCAGGAAATGGAGAACCAATTTCAGCAG
>JAIOHO010000104.1 GCA_019912905.1 Anaerolineae bacterium | reverse complement strand
CCCCACGACAGGCGCGCCAGAAGCGGCATGCACAGCAGACCCTGACGCTGTCCGCCCAGGCCGGGCCGTGAGTCGATGGAGCCATCATCCTGCTGCACCGCGACATAATTGCGCACCAACCCCTGGGCCAGCACCGGGTCCACCGAGGCCATGCCCAACCCCACCAGATAGCTGAGGGTCGGAGTCTGACCGCTCCACGTGCGCGGGTAATCGCTGCCGTCGCGCTGGCGGCTGAACCCGGTGGAGGGTTCCCGCTGGGCGACGATGGAGGCATGCGGCAGGCTGCCGGTGGGCCGCAGAAAGGCCAGAGTCAGGTCGTGAAAGGCGGCGGCCAGAGTGCTGTCCAGGTCGTCGTCACCGGTTTCAATATCGGGGATAAAATTCGCAGCCTGCTCGATCTGTTTGAAATAGGGTGCCCAGTCCTGGCCGAGCCAGTGCTGCGCCTGGGCAATCGAGTCTTTCACCTGCGGCAGGCCCGCATGAACCCAGCGAATCGTCACGCGCTTGCGGCTGTTGAGAGTCAGGTCGCAGCCAATCTTGGGGCTGACCGGCTGGCCGCCAACCATCTCCGCTGTGCCATTTTCCAGCAGCAGGATTGGATGGATATTCCCGATTTTGCCCAGGTAGAGGGCATGAATACCGGTGTCGAGGGGGACGATCGTCAGCGGCTGTTCTTCACCCTGCGCGCCGACGTGCCCGAACAGGTCCAGCCGTACCTGCGCCGGTTCGCTCCGCGAGTTCGCCAGTGTAAACTGGCCGCCCAGTGTGTGCGAGTCGATGGACCAGTATTCCGACTGGAGAGCGATTTGTGGGGTCAGAGTCGCCTGCAAGCGCAGATAACCGGGGGCAAACGCGGCAATGACCGGCGGCTTGGCATAGGCCTGCGTTTCATAGATCATGCGCCCGTCGTGGGACCACAGCGGGATCAGACTCGCCAGGCCAACGCGCTCGCCATACGTGGTCTGGAGGGCGAGGGCTGGTGCGCCGCCGCTGCCCGGCGACAGCCGCCAGACCTGATCGTCGGTGTAATCGGTAGGCCGCAAACGTGCGTCTGCCGCCAGCAGCAGGGAAAACGGCTGCGATGCACTCATCTGCCAGCGGCGCAGTTTGCTCATCGTCGCTCCTGGCTAATTAAGCTGCCAAGTCTGATCCGCTTCGTTAAACCGGAACTGCTCCTCGTAGAGGCTGGAAAGCACATGATAGCCCGGCTCAGGGGTGTCGATGGTGCCGCCTGGATGATATTCGTAGCGGGTGACGAAACCAAATTCCGGCGTGATGGCCCATCCGAGCGCCTCGCGGATGTCCGGGTTGTCGCGCCAGAGCTTGCCGAAACCGCGCCGGGGCTGGTCGAGGCCGTCGGGCGGTGTAATGTCAGGATCGAATTCAGGCTCACTATCGACGTAGGTATCTTCATAGATGCGCCATTCGCCTTTTCCCTCACCTTCTACTATCATAACCCAGATTTGGCCGGTAGGCTGAAGCCAGAACATGCGGCCATGCTCAAAGACCTGCTCGGCGGCCTGGATCTGGGTCACAGTGGGTGTGGGAATGGAGTCCGTAGTGGGTGACACGGCGGGCGTCGGGGTCGCGGGCACCGTCGTGGGTTCGTCGGTGGCGGTGGCTTCTGCTGTCATTGCGGCCTGCGGTTCGGCGGTCTGATCTGCCGTTTGCTCCAGGGGAGTCGCCGTCACCACCAGAATGATCTGAGTCGGGGGTGGTCCCTGGCAGGCAGCCGCGAGTAAAACAAGCAGTGCCAAACATAACAACACACGTCGATGCATACTGGACTCCCAACAATGATTGCGAGTTAATTTTCACCGCGCAGCGGCGAAAATCTGGTGAACGATTGTAGCAGAGCAGGTTCGAGATGCAAGGTCCGCTGGTCGCTCGCGCCCTGTGATCGGCTCGGCGGATGGGTGTCCGTGCCCTTCCGAAACGGCTCAGTGGACCAGCCGATGAACGGACTCCGTGTGGAGAAATTCAGGAAAGAAAACCCAAAAGCTGTGCTAGAATAAGCGGTATGAGCAGACTAATCGCATTTCTCATGGGATTGTTTCTGGGTTTGTTTTTTGGTCAGCGGATCACCACCCGTCCCCAGGCCACTGCTGGCGTTGTACCCGCCCGACCTTGGCAGGCCGCGCCGCCGCCCACCCCTCGCCTGTCACCGGACCCGCTGACTGAGATTGACGGCATTGGCCCAGCGTTTGAACAGGCCCTCAATGCGCTCGGCATTCGCACATTTGCGGACCTGGCCCGGCAAAAGGCGGACGAACTCGCGGCGCGCCTGCCAGCACGGGTGAGCGCGGATCGCATCCGGCGTGACCGGTGGATCGAACAGGCCCAACAAAAGGTGGACGATCAGGCATGAGCATTCGTCCGAGCGGAATCACCCTGAATAAGCAGCAGGGTTATTTGGAGATTCAGTGGAACAATGGCGAAACCTGCCAGTACCCGCTGCCCGAACTGCGAGAAGCCTGCCCCTGTGTCGAATGCCGGGGCGGACACGAGTATATGAACTCGGCATATGACCCCAAAAATCTGCTGGAACTGAAGCCCAAGCGGTCGTACACCGTCACCGGGCTGGAAATGGTCGGAAATTATGCCATCCAACCCGTCTGGGATGATGGACATTCGACCGGCATTTATACCTGGGATTACCTGTGGCGGTTGTGCCCGGCGGCGGAAGGCGATGCATGATGGATGACTACAACATGATGGGGCTGTCCTCGCTGGCGGAACTCAACTACATGCGGCTTGAGGCGATGGACCTATTCGAACGCTGCCTGACTGAAGGTAAGCCGGACAGCCTGATTGCCTTTGTCGAACGACAGATTTCAAAGGACCCACCGCGCGTGGATCTGCTGCGGGAAGTCGCTGAGGACCTGCACCAACGTTTGATGGGGCTGCACGATTACTACCTCGATATCTGGGGCCGCACAGTCTCCACTTTGGGCAGCGATTACGGCCTGGAATTTGATCGCAAGGCCGCCAGCGCACCCTTTAACCGCTTCGAGGTCGAGAACATCCTGGCGCAGTTGAAGGATAAGAACCCCCTGGTCAGCTCTCAGGACGAAACCGTGCTGCGCAAGATGCTGGACCAATCCGTCGAGACAGCCCTTCAACTGCGGGCTGACATCGGCATGACCGAACGTCTCTATGTCTACATCTGCGACTGGGTCGATGGGCTGCTGAGCGCGACGATTGCCCGGCGTTATTGGTCCGAAGGCCGCAATGACGAATATGCAGGCGGCGTGCACTGAATCTGTGCGTATCGCTTTCATTTGGTTCCGATGTTTTTTGCTAGCTAACAGATTGATGAGAGTGGCATCCGCTATCTATCATTCGCCGCATAAATATGTCATACTCCCCGCAGTTCGATAGCCCCGTGTCAAGCAGGGGCTGAAACAATTACCAGTCGGTTGTGAAAGGAAAATATTATGCGAGTAGCAAGAATCTTTGTGCTCGGGTTGCTGGTCGTCTTGCTGGCGGGCCTGATGAGCGGTGTCAGTGCGCAGGACGAGGTGACGCTCGTGCTGTGGCATGCGCTTCAGGATGCCGAAGCCGACGGCGCGCTGGCGATCCTCGATGCTTTCCATGCGGCTAACCCCAACATCACCATCGAGCCGGTTTACAGCCCATCTGCTACTATCCAGGACAGCTTCATTACGGCAGCCGGTGCCGGCGAAGGCCCCGATCTTATTATCTGGGCTAACGACAGCAGCGGAAGCTGGGCACAGTCCAAAGTGATTCTCGACATTAGCGATTATGTGGATGCTGATCTGCGCGCCCAGGTCACCGACAGCGGCTGGGGCACCTTCACCTATGAAGGCAAGATCTATGGCGTTCCGATCAATGCCAAGACCCTGGCGTTCTTCTATAACAAGAGCCTCGTGCTGGATGCCCCCAAGACCTGGGCCGATGTCCTCAGCATTTCCAAGGAACTGGCGGCAGATGGCATTACCGGCCTGGGTTTCCAGAACGGTTTCTTCCACAGCGCCGGTTTCCTGTATGCCCTGGGTGGCAACCTGATGGACGATCAGGGTAATGTAACCTTTGGGCCGGATGGCGCGGGCCGTGAGGCGATGGAAGCCTATCTCCAACTGCACCAGGATATGTATCAACTGTCGCTCGACCCCGCCAATGGCGTGATTATCGACGGCACCTCACCGCTGCCGCAGTTCCAGACTGGCGATGTGGCGATGGTCTATGACGGCATCTGGAATCTCTCGCAGTTTGAATCCGACCTGGGCAGTGACCTGGGTGTGGTGGTGATGCCTGCGCTCGATAACGGCGCGGTCCCGGCCATGTTTGCTCAGACGACTGGCGTGATGGCGAATGCGAGTCTGGCAGGTGACGAAGCCAAGGTCAACGCCTACATCACCTTCATGAAGTTCGTCACCAGCGAAGAAGGTCAGCGTATGGGCTTCGACGTGGCGGGCTGGCTGCCGGTGAACCCCAGTGTGTCGATTGACGACAAGCCGAACCTTCAGGTGTTTGCCGATCAGTTCGCGCTGGGCACCCCGTTCCCCAACCGCGCGGAACTGGCGGCATTCTGGGGGCCGATGGGCGACGCCATTACCGCAGTCAGTGCGGGCGGCGAGACCCCAGCAGACGCAACTCAGGCAGCCTATGACCTGATTCAAGCCTCAATTGACGAGATGCACGCGGGCGGCAACTAGCCTCCCGTTCGCAGCGCTTCTTTCCAGTATCCTGTCGGGCGAGGTCAAATGATCTCGCCCGTTTGTTAAGTCAGAATGGAGCGTATGGCTATGGCTTCGGCGAGGCAACCGGTCTCCGGCTCTGAATTGAATGACATCAATCTGCGCAGCAGCTTTCGAGCCGGGTTGAGAGCGAGCGGTATCCCCTGGCTGTTCATCGTCCCGTCGCTGCTGGTGATGCTGTTTATTACGTTTTATCCGCAGGTCTACCAGGTGGTTATTTCATTCTACAATTTTACCGCCGAAAATCTCACCAACCCGGGCGCGGCCCCGCTGGTAGGCCTCAAGAACTACCAGGATGTCCTGGTGGACGGACTCAACGTCCCGAATTACAGCTTTTTCCCCCTGCTGGGCTTCAACATCATGTGGACCGTCGTTAATCTGGTGTTCCACGTCTCTCTGGGGGTGATTATTGCGCTGGTGCTCAACCTGAAGGAAGTCTGGGGACGGCGTTTTTATCGCACGCTGTTTCTGATTCCCTGGGGGATGCCGGTGCTCATCACCGGGCTGATCTGGAACAACATGTGGCAGAAAAACAGCGGCGGCGTCAACCTGCTGGCGACTTCCGTCAATGACCGCCTGGGGACGAGCCTGCCCACCAACACCGATTGGCTGGGCCAGATCGATCCGCCCCTCAGCATCCTCACCTGGCTGAACGGCCTGTTCGTCCCGCTGCTGATTATCGTGGGCTGCGGCGCGCTGGCGGTGTGGATGGGACGCGTGCTGCTGCGTGATGGAATCAGCGACCCGCAGACCGGCAAATGGAAAGCGGACCGTGTCGTCTGGAACGGCGGCATTACCGTGCTGGCGGGTCTGGCGGCGATCTTCACCCTTCTGGATGTGCTGCAAGGTTCGACCAGTTCGTCCATTCTGGTCGAGATGTTCCAGCGGGCGGGTGCGCCTGTCCTGGCGTTTTATGCCCTGCTGATCACCAACATCTGGCTGGGCTGGCCGTTTATGATGGTGGTAGCAACGGGTGCCCTGCAAAGTATTCCGCCCGACCTGTATGAAGCGGCGGATGTCGATGGCGCTTCGAAATGGGAGCAGTTCTGGTCGATTACGGTGCCGCTGATTCGCCCGGCGATGGTGCCTGCAATCATGCTGGGCACGATCTGGACGTTCAACCTGTTCAACGTGATCTTTTTTATCACGGCAGGAGGACCGCGCAATCAGACCGATCTGCTGATTACCCAGGCGTACAAGCTGATCGGCCAGGAGCAGCTCTACGGCGCGGCGTCGGCCTTCAGCATCATCGTGTTTTTTGTCCTGCTCATCATTACCCTCATCAATAACCGTGTGACACGAGCGACGGAGCGGTACGATGCGTAGCGAAATTTCGATGGGTACAACCTCCGCGACGACATCCAATTCCTCGAAAGCCCGGTCTGTGACCCTGACTCGGCAAATCAGTCCAGCAGGACGCAAGCTGCTGCGACAAATTCTGGTCCAGTTGTTTTTGCTGACGATCCTGGTGAGCGTGCTGTTTCCGGTATTGTGGATCGTGTCGATGGCGGTCGATCCGCGCGGCATTTCCCGACCGACGGATTTGAACCTGTTTCCGCCCAACGCGAACCTGGATGCCTTCGTCAAACTGCTGGCCGAGCCGTTTTCCAACGTGCTGCCGATTTACTTTGGCGAGATGCTGATGAACAGCCTGTTCGTGGCCCTGGGAACCGCAGCCTTTGCGGTCGGCCTCGGGTCGTCGGCTGCCTACTCGTTCTCGCGGTTTGACTTCATCGGGCGACAGGGGGGTATGCTGACCTTCATCGTCCTGCTGATGCTGCCGACGACGGGCACGCTGATTCCGCTGTTCCTGCTGTTTAATTCGTTTCAGGTCAACACGATCATTGCCCGCGCGGTGCCGACTTACTTTGCGGCCAGCCTGATTGCGGTGTTCGTGCTGCTGGTGTATCGGATGATCGAAGGCTATACCCGCTACAACGACGAGCGCCGGTTCAACCCGACGCCGCCGATGGTCCTGGGAGGCGTGATCGTGATGACCTTCCTTGCCATCGTCGTGACGTTTGCGGTCCTGTTTGAACGCAGCCCGGTGTATGCCGTCGCGGTCGATCAGCCGCTGGCCGCTGCGATTGCGCCCCGGCAGGCGGTTCAGGAGGACTACAGCCGCCGTGTGGCGAGTTTGCCGCGTTCGCAGGGTACGGCGGAACGGGCGGCGCTGGCTGCGGAAGGGGCTGCACGGGATGCCGCAGCGATCCAGCAGATCCAGACTGAAGCTGCTGCCGCGCCGGATCTGACGGTCTATTTGCAGGCGCAGATTGAGACGCGGACGAACGCCGAGGATACGGGATTCGTACTGGACAGCCTGAACGCGGCCCAGGATGCGCTCAACAGCGGCGGCGCAGCGGCGGCACTGACCGTGCTGGAAAACGCCGTCGTGGATGCGCAGACACAACTCGCCGACCGCAGCGATCAGGCCCAACGTGCCGCTGAACAGGCCACCAATGCGGAACAATCGCTGACCGAAGCAGAGTCTGCTCTGTTCGATGCTCAGGCCAGTTACAATCAGGCATCGCAGTCGATCAATGCGCTGCGAATCAATGCGCTCACGGCGGCGCTGCCGTACTATCTGCTGGCGCTGGCTGGAGCGCTGATCGGCGCGGGAGTCATCTGGGGTGTGATGGCCCTGCTGCGCAGCCAGATCGCCCCGCGCACGCTGCTGAATCTCCTGCTGTTTGGCCTGCTGGCGGCGATCATCATCGGCATTGGCACGGCGGCGCTCCAGCAGCGGCTGACGCCCAATATGCCGCCGATGGTCAGCCTGCGGCTGACGCTGTTTGGCCTGGCGGTGGCCTTCGCCTCCAGCCAACTCCCGTTCGCCATCTGGAATCTGAAGGGATATTTCGACACCATTCCGAAGGACCTGGAAGAGGCAGCCCTGATCGACGGGGCCGGGCGCATCAGCACCTTCTTCCGCATCATCGTACCGCTGTCGCTGCCCGCTTTTGCCATCACGATCCTGTTCAGCTTTATGGGGTCCTGGACGGAATTTATCCTGTCGTGGACCTTCCTGACGGGCAACGTGCAGGACTATACGCTGGCGATGGCGCTGGTGAGCATGGCGAATGGCGCGAACACCGCGCCGCCAGATATGCAGAAGTTCGCCGCCATGTCGATTCTGGTATCGCTGCCCATTCTGCTGATTTTCTTCGCCGCGCAGCGTTACATCGTCAGCGGCCTGACGATCGGTGCAGTGAAGTAGCGTGTCTTCAGACAGGGGCCAACCGGGTCGATGGCTCGGCTCGTTGGCCCCGCACCGGCGCTGCTATTCCGCCTCCTCGCGGATGACGGCATCCCAGTCGATGCCATCGACCAAACCCGGTTTGAGGGTATTGAGAAAATTGAGTGCGGCTTCTGGCGTGGTTTCGATATGGTCGTTGCTGGCGCTGTCGGTACGAGTAAAGGCGCGAAACGACTGGACCAGGATGCTGGTGATCGGGTCCTGACTGAACGCCGTGCTTCCTGCCCAATTCTTATGGCGGGCGAGTTGAGCCAGCATCTGAATCGTGCGCATGTCTGTGATGCGCCCCCGTCGTAAATCGGAGATGAAATACACGGGCTGAGGCGCATCCTCAAGCAGCGTCTGAAGGTCGCTCAGAAACTGCGCATCGACCCCTGAACCCGGCTGCGGGGTCTGGTTCCAACGGATATAAATCAATTCCGGCGAAAGGGGGTGATCTGGTAGGTCATTGGGGATCATCTCCATCTTCGTGACCCTCAGTATAGCCCAGGTTGCCGCCGGGACGGAATATCCGTAATGGGGCAGAAGTGACGAAATCCAGTAGTGGAGCGGCCCAGGGCCGAGTCATCATGGGTGAAGAGCGACCGTGGCGTTGCTCATGGCAAAGTGTTAGGAGGAACGTTGTGGAAAAACCCGTCGATGGCTGTGTTACCGCGGCACAGGGTCCCATCCAAACCAACGATTCCGCTGTGGAATCTGTGCAACCGCTTGTGAAGGAGGTTTTAAGGATGCGCGCACGGGTAGGGCAGCAAGCCCCTGATTTTGAAGCCAGCGCCTATGAGAATGGTGGCTTCAGGAATATCAAACTCTCGGACTACCTCGGCAAGTGGGTCGTGCTCTGTTTCTACCCAGGTGACTTCACCTTCGTCTGACCGACCGAATTGGCGGCAGTTGCCGCCCAAGCAGATACCCTCAACGCACTTGGTGTTCAGGTCCTCGCCGTGAGTGCGGACAGTCGATTTACCCACAAAATCTGGCAGGAACAGGAATTGATGAAAATGCTGGATGGTGGATTTCCGTACCCCATGCTGTCCGATCAAGGCGGTCGCATCGGCACGGTCTACGGCGTGTATGACGAAGCCGCCGGGGTGGACATCCGCGGACGGTTTATCATCGACCCCGACGGCACGATTCAGGCGATGGAAGTAC